>NZ_KB290546.1:101131-139250 GCF_000282835.1 Pandoraea sp. B-6
GACAGGGGCAGCCGCTGGGCATGGCGCTGGCCGTGGCGGCGGCGTTGATCTATTCGGGCTACATCGTGATCGGCGCGCGGTTGACACGCGGTGTCGATGCCCGCGCCACGGCAACGCTCGTCTGCCTGGCGGCCACCGTTTCCTTCGGGGCGATGGCGGCGGTGCGAACCACGCAAGGGCTGCCGCTGCAATGGCCCGCAGGCGCCGGGGGCTGGGCGGCGCTCGCGGCCATTGCCGTGTGTTCGACGGTCGTCGCCATTCTGACCTTCTTCGCTGGTTTGCAACGACTGGGGGCGGGACGCGCCTCCATGCTCTCGACGCTGGAGCCGGTCGTCACGGTGCTGCTCGCGGCCATGCTGCTGGGCGAAACGCTCACGGCGGCACAGCTGGGCGGCGGCGTGCTGATTCTGGCGGGCGTGGTCTGGCTGTCGGCGCGTGGCGCCGCCGCAACCCCCTGATGTCGCGGGCATTTTTGCCACCTCAGCGCGTGTCGCGCGGCAACGGTACAATCGCCGGTCATTCGCCACTCATCTCCCGAGGTCCATTGTCATGAGCATCATCGCCAAAGAAGCCATCGCCCAACTATTCACCGATGCCCGCACGCACAATGTGTGGCTCGACAAAACGGTCAGCGATGAAACGCTGCGTGAGCTGTACGACCTCGTCAAATGGGGCCCGACGTCGGCCAACACCACGCCCGCGCGCGTGGTCTTCGTGAAGAGCCCGGAAGCGAAGAACAAGCTGCTTGAATGCATGGCGCCGGGCAACGTGGACAAGACCCGCACGGCGCCCGTGACGGCCATCATCGCGTACGACCTGAAGTTCTACGAGCACCTGCCCAAGCTGTTCCCGAACGGGGCCGACAAGATGGTGCCGATGTTCTCGGGCGACCCCGCCAAGGCTGCCGGTGCCGCGCACATGAACAGTTCGCTGCAAGGCGGCTACTTCATCCTCGCCGCCCGCGCGCTGGGCCTCGACTGTGGCCCGATGGCCGGTTTCGACGCACAGAAGGTCAACGACACCTTCTTCGGCGGTACCGAGTGGCGTGTGAACTTCATCTGCAATCTGGGCTACGGCGATCACGGCAAGCTGTTCCCGCGCAATCCGCGCTTGTCGTTCGACGAGGCGGCGCGCATCATCTAAGCAGGATTTGTCGCGCGCCGCGCGCATTTTCGGCGCGTACAGAACAAACGGGCGGTCCCGATGTCGGGACCGCCCGTTGTCATTTGTGTCGTCTGCGTCGATTGCGTCGATTGCGACGGCGTTGCCGGGGAAGCGCCGGTCAGCCCTTCGGCGCGGGCGTCTTGGGACGGAAGTCGCACAACGGCTCGATGGCGCAATGCCAGCATTCCGGCTTGCGCGCCTTGCACACATAGCGGCCGTGCAAAATGAGCCAGTGGTGGGCATCGTGCTTGAACTCGCGCGGGATGACGCGCTCCAGCGCCAGTTCCACGGCCAGCGGATCCTTGCCAGGTGCGAGACCCGTGCGGTTCGCCACGCGGAAGATGTGCGTATCGACGGCAATGGTGTCTTCGCCAAACGCGGTATTGAGCACCACATTGGCCGTCTTGCGACCGACGCCCGGCAGCGTTTCGAGCGCTTCGCGCGAGCGGGGCACTTCGCCGCCGTGCGCGTCGAGCAGCAACTGGCAGGTGGCGATGACGTTCTTGGCCTTGGTGCGGTACAGCCCGATTGTCTTGATGTAATCGGCAACCCCGGCCTCGCCCAGCGCAAGCATCTTCGCCGGGGTGTTGGCCACCGCGTAGAGCTTGCGTGTGGCCTTGTTGACGGAGACGTCGGTCGCCTGGGCCGAAAGCAGCACGGCGATCAACAACTCGAATGGCGACGTGTACTCCAGCTCCGTCGTCGGATGCGGATTCAGTTGCTGCAACGTTTCGAACAGGGCGCGTCGTTTGGCGTCGTTCATGGCGGGTGGCGCGTGGGTTGGGGCGTTTGTCTTGTTATCAGGTGACGGCGTGTGCGGCTGCCCGCCTAGACCTTTTGCGGGGTGCTGTCGGCGCCCGAGGGGGCGGCATCGTCGTCTGGGCTGAGGCCCAGGCGTTTGCGACGGGCTTCCGCTTCGTCGATCTGTGCCTGCACGGCGGCCGAAACGTGCGTGGTGTTCTTCGGCGCGAGGCCTTCGGCCGCCAGCGCGGCCTTTTTCTCTCTCGCGCGCGCCAAAGCCGCTTGAATGATGGCCTGCTTGCGAGCCGCCGCCGCAGCGGCTTCATCGGCTACGGGGGACGGCGCCGGCGCCACGTCGCCCGTTTGCGCTACCGGCGACACCTCTTGCCCGGAGGCGGGCGCCGAAGGCGTGCCGGGCGCTGCGGGAGCAACCCGCGCCGCGCGCGCGGCCAGCCGCGCTTCCCGCGCCGCCCGATCCTTCGCGAGACGGGCCTGATTCACCTCGAAATGCGAGCGCGCGTCGTCGGCTTGCGTTTGCGACCAGGCATCCCAGCCGGTGCGCTCGCCGGTGACCGGCACCATGTCGATGCAGTCGACGGGGCAGGGCGGCACGCAGAGATCGCAGCCGGTGCAACGGTCCTCGATCACGGTGTGCATCAGTTTGGCGGCGCCGACGATGGCGTCGACCGGGCAGGCCTGCAGGCAGAGCGTGCAACCGATACACAGCGATTCGTCGATGACCGCGCGCGGCCGGGGACGCTCTGCGCCGTTGTCCGGATTCAGCGCGATGATGGGGCGATCCAGCAGCTTGGCCAGACGCGCCACGCCCTCGGCGCCGCCGGGCGGGCACTGGTTGTAGCTGGCCTGACCGCTGGCGATGGCATCGGCATACGGGCGGCACCCGGCGTAACCGCACTTGGTGCACTGCGTCTGGGGCAAAAGGGCATCGATGCGCTGCGCGAGCGCGCTAACTTCGGACACGTCGTTTGAGGGGGATTCGGCGGAAAGTCGAATTATCCTGCATTTTCCGGAAACACTGAAACCGATGTGCCATAATTCCGCCCGATGAGAACGACCGGCCGATCATGACTACACCTCAAACCAAGATCAAACGCGACCCCGAACGCACGCGTCAGCGCATTCTTGCTGCGGCGATCGAGGAGTTTGCGGAGCGGGGTTCAAGCGGTGCGCGCGTGGACAGCATTGCACGCCGAGCCGACATCAACGAGCGCATGTTGTATTACTACTTCGGCAACAAGGACCAGCTCTATCTGGCGGTGCTCGAGGAGGTCTATGGCGAATTCAATCGCGCCGAACACGCGCTCAGGCTGGATGTGCTGGCGCCGCTCGACGCCGTGGCCGAACTGGCCCACTTCGTGTGGGACTATTACGCCGACCATCCGGAACTGATTCGGCTCATCAACAACGAGAATCTGCACGACGCGAAGTCGATGCGTCAGTCGACCGAGATTCGCCAACAGGTCTCACCGATTGTCGAGCTGCTCGCGCAGACGCTCAAGCGCGGCGAAGCCAGCGGCGAAATCCGGCCGGGCGTCGATCCGGTCGATCTGTACGTGACGATCTCGGCGATGGGCTACTACGTGATGTCGAACCGCCACACGCTGTCCATCGTGATGGGGCGTGATTTCATGGCCGGCGACGCGCGCACGTCGTATTCGTCCTTCAATACGCAAATGCTGCTGGATTCATTGCGTACGCGATGACCGATTGAGCATGTGGCGCTTGCCGTAGGCTCGTCAAAACAAAACCGCCGCGAGGGCCGAAGCCCCGCGGCGGTTTTGTCATGGCCGCTCGGCGAACCGGTGAAGGTTCAGGCGTGCTTGGCGATGAAGTCGCGAATCTGCGGATAAATCACGTTGCGCCAACGACTGCCCGAGAAAATGCCGTAATGGCCGCAAGCCGGGGCGGTAAAATGCGCCCGCCGTTTGGCGGGGATGCCGATGCACAGCTCATGCGCGGCCTGGGTCTGTCCGCTGCCCGAAATGTCGTCCAGCTCGCCTTCGATGGTGAAGAGCGCCGTGGTCTTGATGTCCTGCGGACGAACCCGCTGGCCAGCCACGTCCCACGTACCGCGCGCGAGGCTGAAGTCCTGGAAAACGGTCTTGATCGTGTCGAGGTAGTACTCGGCAGCCATGTCGAGCACCGCGTTGTACTCGTCGTAGAAGCGACGATGCGAGTCGGCGTCGTCGTTGTCGCCGCGTACCAGGTCCAGATAGAAATCCCAGTGCGACGTCAGGTGACGGTCAGGGTTCATCGCCACGAACCCGGCGTGCTGAAGGAAGCCCGGATAGACCAGCCGGCCCGAGCCCGGATAATTGGCGGGCACCGGATGGATCACGTGATTCTCGAACCACTCGTACGACTTGTTCGTCGCCAGCGAGTTGACCGACGTCGGACTCTTGCTCGCGTCGATCGGGCCGCCCATCATCGTCATGGTCTTGGGCGTCGTTTCGCCGTTCGATGCCATGAGCGAGATGGCGCCGAGCACCGGCACGGTGGGTTGGCACACCGAAATGACGTGCAGGTTCTCCGCGCCGATGTGGCGAATGAACGCCTGGATGTACGCGACGTAGTCGTCAAGATGGAACGCGCCGGCTTCGAGCGGCACCATGCGCGCATCGATCCAGTCGGTGATGTAGACCTTATGGTCCTTGAGCAGCGTTTTGACGGTGTCGCGCAGCAGCGTGGCGTGGTGGCCGGAGAGCGGCGCGACCACGAGCACGACCGGGTCGTCCTTGAGCTGCCCGACGGCACTGGCGTCGTCGGCGTACCGCTTGAAGCGCAGCAGGCGGCAGAACGGCTTTTCCATCGCGGTGACTTCCACGACCGGAATATTGTGACCGCCGACTTCGACGGCCTTGATATTGAATTCGGGCTTTTCGTAATCCTTGCCGAGCCGGTAGAGCAACTCGTATCCCGCGGCGATGCGGGGCGCGCCCGGCATCATGGCCAACGGGCTGCCCGGATTGACGAACGTGGTCGCCGCTGCCTTGGCCCAGGTGGTCAGGGGGTTCAACCACGCACGGTTGTATTCGTGAATCTGATACAGCATGTTGTGTGCCCAGAGGCGGATGGTGAGCGAATTATGCAACCGTTTATCGCGGCTGTGCAACGCAGCATAACCCTGATATATGGCATTTCTGCATCATTGCGATAGTTTTTGACTATTCTGACAATTGTTTTCAATTATCGTTGCTGCGCTGCAACAAATTGGGGTGCAAAAAAAGCCCGCCGGGTGGCGGGCTTCGACTTCGACGATGCCGGATGGGCTCAGCGCAGCACTTGGGCGATGGCCGAGGCGACGCGGTCGATGTTCTTGTCGTTGAGCGCGGCCACGCAGATACGGCCCGTGCTCACGGCATAGATGCCGAACTCTTCACGCAGGCGTTCGACCTGGTCGGCGGTGAGGCCCGAGTACGAGAACATGCCGCGTTGTTTGATCACGAACGAGAAATCGCGTTCCACGCCATGCGCACGCAGCTTCTCGACCAGGGCGAGACGCATCGCGCGGATGCGCTCACGCATTTCGGCCAGTTCCTCTTCCCACAGCGCGCGCAGCTCGGGGCTGCCCAGCACGGCGGCGACGACCGAGCCGCCATGCGTCGGCGGGTTCGAGTAGTTGGTGCGGATCACGCGCTTGAGTTGCGAGAGCACTCGGGCCGATTCGTCCTTGCTGCCCGTCACGATCGACAGGGCACCCACGCGTTCACCGTACAGCGAGAACGACTTCGAGAACGAGCTGGACACGAAGAAGTCCAGGCCGGTGGAGGCGAACAGGCGCACCACGGCGGCGTCGGCGTCGATGCCGTCACCGAAACCTTGATAGGCGATGTCGAGGAACGGCACCAGTTTGCGAGCCTTCACGACCTCGACGACTTGTGCCCACTGGTCCATCGACAGGTCGACGCCGGTCGGGTTGTGACAGCAGGCGTGCAGTACGACGATGGTGCCTTCGGGTTCCTTGCCGAGCATGTCGAGCATGCCCGCCAGATTCACGCCATGCGAGTCGGCGTCGTAGTACGGGTACGAGACGACGTTGAAGCCGGCTTGGCTGAACAGCGCGCGGTGGTTTTCCCAGCTCGGATCGCTGATGGCGACGGTGGCATTCGGGTTCAGTTGCTTGAGGAAGTCAGCGCCGATCTTGAGGGCGCCGGTGCCGCCCAGGGCTTGCGCGGTGACCACGCGGCCTTCGGCCAGCACGGGCGATTCCTTGCCGAACAGCATTTCCTGCACGGCCTTGTCGTAGGCGGCAATGCCTTCGATCGGCAGGGAGCCGCGCGGCAGACCGGCGGCCACGCGTTGTTCTTCGGCGGCCTTCACGGCCTTGAGCAGGGGGAGCTTGCCTTCCGCATTGAAATACACGCCCACGCCCAGGTTCACCTTCTCGGTGCGGTGATCGGCGTTGTAGGCTTCGTTCAGGCCAAGGATGGGGTCGCGCGGGGCGAGTTCGACAGCGGAGAACAGGGTCATTTCGACGGCTCGAGGCAGGTAGTAGGAAAACGCGGTGGGTCGGCGGTATCAGACGCGCGATCAGCTCAACGCGACATTTTAACGAAGATTCCCCACGCTTGTGGGAAACACAGGCGTGCGCGCGCGAAATCGCCTCCCTTTGACACGAAAACTGCCACGTATTGCCAGAAATTGACGACATTGACGTGCCATGCGTCAGGGGGCGACATCGTCGGCCCGGCCTCGCGCCGCAGAAGGATCGGTTGTCACCCATGGGCCTCAGGGAATCGTCCGACGCGCTAAAATGCCGGATTACGTCCCTCACGCTTGCGCCCTCGCCATGACTCCTGCGGCAGACAACGATCTCGACGAAAGCAAGTTCCTGACGTTTCCGGATTCGCCTTATCAGCTCTACTGCCCATTTGCCGCGGCCGGCGATCAGCCGGCGGCTATCGCTCAGTTGACCGAGGGCGTGGAGGACGGGCTCGCCTTCCAGACCTTGCTCGGCGTCACCGGCTCCGGCAAGACGTTCACCATGGCGAACGTCTTGGCGCGGCTTGGGCGGCCGGCCATTGTGTTCGCACCGAACAAGACCCTCGCCGCGCAGCTCTACTCGGAATTCCGCGAGTTCTTCCCGCGAAATGCGGTGGAGTACTTCGTCTCGTACTACGACTATTACCAGCCGGAAGCCTACGTTCCGCAGCGCGATCTCTTCATCGAGAAGGATTCGTCCGTCAACGAACACATCGAGCAGATGCGTCTCTCGGCAACGAAGAGCCTGCTGGAGCGGCGCGACGTGGTCATCGTGGCGACGGTCTCGGCGATTTACGGTATCGGCAATCCGAGCGAATACCATCGGATGATTCTGACGATTCGGCAGGGCGACAAGCTGGGGCAGCGCGAGATCATCGCGCGCCTGATCGCCATGCAGTACACCCGCAACGAGACCGACTTCGGTCGCGGCACGTTCCGAGTGCGCGGCGACACCATCGACATCTTCCCGGCGGAGCACGCCGAACTGGCGTTGCGCGTCGACCTGTTCGACGACGAAGTCGATACGCTGCAACTGTTCGATCCGCTCACGGGGCGCGTGCGGCAGAAAGTGCCGCGCTTCACGGTGTACCCGTCCTCTCACTACGTGACGCCGCGCGATACGGTGCTGCGCGCCATCGAGACGATTAAGGACGAACTACGCGAGCGCCTCGACTTCTTCTACAAGGAAGGCAAGCTGGTCGAGGCGCAGCGCCTTGAGCAGCGCACCCGTTTCGATCTGGAGATGTTGCAGGAGCTGGGCTTTTGCAAGGGCATCGAGAACTATTCGAGGCATCTGTCCGGCGCGGCGCCGGGCGAGCCGCCGCCGACCCTCGTCGACTACCTGCCGCCCGATGCGTTGATGTTCCTCGACGAATCGCACGTCCTCATCGGGCAGTTCAACGGCATGTACAACGGCGACCGGGCGCGCAAGGAAAACCTCGTCAACTACGGCTTCCGGCTGCCGTCGGCGCTCGACAACCGTCCGCTCAAGTTTGCCGAATATGAGCGCAAGATGCGTCAGGCCATCTTCGTGTCGGCGACCCCGGCCGATTACGAGGCAAAGCGCACCGGGCAGGTGGTGGAGCAGGTGGTGCGTCCGACCGGCTTGATCGACCCGATCATCATCGTGCGTCCGGCCCAGACACAGGTCGACGATGTGCTGAGTGAGATCAACAAGCGCGTGGCCGTGGGCGAGCGCGTGCTCGTGACCACGCTCACCAAGCGCATGTCAGAGCAGCTCACCGATTATCTGTCGGATAACGGGGTGAAGGTTCGCTATCTGCACAGCGACATCGATACGGTCGAGCGCGTGGAGATCATTCGTGATCTGCGTCTGGGCGCGTTCGACGTGCTGGTCGGGATCAACTTGCTGCGCGAGGGGCTGGATATTCCGGAGGTGTCGCTGGTGGCGATTCTCGATGCGGACAAGGAGGGGTTCCTGCGTTCCGAGCGGTCATTGATTCAGACGATCGGGCGGGCGGCGCGTAACGTCAATGGAACGGCCATCCTCTATGGCGACAAGATGACCGATTCGATGACGCGCGCGATCGGGGAGACGGAGCGTCGCCGTGCCAAGCAGATGGCGCACAACGAGGCACACGGCATCGTGCCGCAGGGGGTGAAGAAGCGCATCAAGGACATCATCGACGGTGTCTACGACCCGCAGGGCGCCAAGGCGGAACTGGCCGAAGCCAAGGAGCAGGCGCACTACCAGGACATGTCGGAAAAGCAGCTGGCGCGCGAGATCAAGAAGCTCGAAAAGCAGATGCAGGAGCATGCGCGCAACCTGGAGTTCGAGAAGGCCGCCAAGGCGCGCGACCAGTTGCTGCACGTCAAGGCACTGGTCTTCGGCACCGACGGGGCGAGCGAGGCGGAGTTGGGGCCGAAGGCATGAAAACGACCTCCGTTCTCTTCGTCTGCATGGGCAACATCTGATATCGCCCGGAAACCCCCGTGAACACTGGGGGTGTTCAAAACTTGTTCAAAATTCGTTCAAAATCCGCCGCCGATTTTGACTCGAATCGGGGCAATGCCGCTCGGATCTGCGTAGAGCGCCGACATGCGTTCGGTGAGGTGACCCAAGAGCGCTTTCGTGTCGACATTTCCCTGTTCGCTGTACAAGCGCTTCGCTAGGCTGCGGATCTCGTGAAACGCCGGTGCATCGTCGCCCATGATCCCCGCCAGCGCGCGCGCGTCTGCGAAGGCGTGACTGATACTGTCGGGATGGACGGGGGAGCCGGTGGGCGCGTTGCCATAAGGGCGAACGTGATGAATGAGGTACTTCGTCGCGATTCTCGATGATTTGCAGCGCGTGACTACTTCACCGAGAGACATTCCCAATGCGTCGAGCCGCAGCTCAAGCGGTACCTCGATCTTCACCCCGGTTTTCCCGCGGCGCAGAAGCACTGAAGTTGCCGTGCTGGCCGGCCGCTGCCATTCCGCGATAGTCACCCGGTCTTGACCGCTCACCAGTGCCAGAAGCATTACATTCGCCAGCCACTCGTTGACCTGCGGCGCCACCTTTAGGATCGCATTGAACTCATCGATGCCGTTCAGTCGGCGGCGCTTCACCTTCACTTCTGGACTACCCGTCACTTCCGCCAGATTGGACTGCAGCCAGCCAAGCTCGACGCCGCGTCGGCACATTGAGACCATCCTGCTACGCAGCGCCTGCGCTGATCGCGCCTTCCCAGCATCCCTGAACGTTTCGAGCAACTCTGCAATGTGCTTGACCGTAAGGGCGCCGCAATCGATCGCGCCAAGCCTCTCGCGGATCGTTATATCGAGCGAGCGGCGCGACCTGAGCGTGTTTTCAGCGATGCCCTCTGTCGGCATCTTTTCCAGAAGGTCCGACACAGTCTGTCCAGCCGTCTGCAAGCGGTCAATCAGACTCTTCGAGGGCGCCACGATATGCGCGTTTGCCTCGATGGCTTGGAACTTGGCCACGGCAAGCGGAACGCGTCCTATGACGTGCGTCTTGCCACTGCGCGGGTCGCGCCAGGTGTAATACCCTGGGCGTGGCTCGTACAGATTGTCGGGCCAGTTTCCCTTGTTACGGGTGCGAGGACGGGTTGCCATAGTGATCAGGTGATTGCGATTCGTTGAACAAGGCGCGGCGCGCTGCCGTCCAGGAACTGGGCGTTCTGCTCCACATAGTAGGCCCGGCCAACCTTCACCGGGGGCGGGTAAATTTTTCCGTCACGGATCCACAGGCGTGCCGTGCGGATGGCCGGCGGCGGCGCAAAGTTCTTGCTGAGCCAGTCATTCAGTCGGACTTTCATCTTTCACTCCCCATTGCTTCGCGGTCACCCGCAGAATCTCTTTCAGTGCTTCGGCCGTGGCCGGGTGGGTGGTCATTTCTTATTCAGCAATCCCAGTTGTTCAGCCTGCTCGGGCGTGATGTACATTCGACGCGGGCGTATCGCTTGGATACGCACCAACTGCTTCACGAGCGGTTCAATCGCGCTTTGATACATGCGCTGATGGAACGCAATCTCCTCGCGAAGCTGACGTTCGTATTCGTCCATGCCGTCGCCGGTCTCGTTCTGTCTCATGCTGCCACCCCCACACGGCGTTCCTTAGCTGTCCAGGCCGCCATTTCCGGCACGTTCGCGCGCACGAGCGCGGCGGCCATTGGCGGGCTGACGCTGTTGCCACACATGCGCACTTGGGCGTGCTTCGGCATACGCTTCCCGTTGAACACGGGCGCGATCACGTAGGACGCTGGAAAGCCCTGCGCTGCGTACAGCTCGTGCGGCTCAAGCATGCGCATGCCGATGTCGGCGATCTGGTATTGCTCGCAGGCGACGTTGACGAGGCCGAGGCGATCCTTGGTCGGGATCGTGTGCATCGGGTCACGGCAATCCTGATCCTGGCCGCCTTCGCTGTAGTACTTCACCAGGAAGGCGCGGACCTCGCCGATATGGTTGCCCTGCGCCGAGATTGTCGGCACAGGCTCTGCGGTAGCGCTTCCCGTGCATTCGCCGCGCAGCTTGACCATGTGCGAAGAGACCAGCGCGTGATGGTCGGTGGTCGTGACCGTGCTGGCCGGCTCATCGAGGTCGACGCCGGGGCCGTCGTAGTTGCCGCCATCGTGCTTGGCAAGGAAAGCCGAAACCAGCGCGTGCTTCGCGCCGCCGGCCACGACTGTGCCCATTGGTTTGTCGAGCCCCGGCGCGCTCGCCATAGCCGGTCTGCACCAGCGTGGCGAACGCGAGCGCGAAGTGACCACCCTTGACCTCGGCGCACTGGGTGCGCAGCGGCTTATCTGCCGGCCACGATCGTTGCGTCGATGCATTGGCGCACTCGGTCAGCACCGGGACGACCAGGCCGAGCGCGTGCGCGGCGCCGGCAGGATTTTCCTTCGGGCCAGCGGTGATCGTCGGTACCGGCTCGCGCAGGCCGGCGCCCGTCGACCCGGTGCGGAACTTGGTCAGGTGCGGCGCGACGACACCATACCCATGCTTGCCGGTGATTGTCTGCAAAGGCTCGCCGATCGGCTGGCCGCGGAACTCGGCCCCGGCGTGGTTCACCTTCACGATGTACGGCTTTGCCGAGTCGATCACGTAGCGGCGGATGCCGCGCGCGATTCGGCGCATAGTGGCCTCGGCAAGCGGCTTGGTTCGCTCGAAGATCGACGGGCAACGGATCGACCAGTCGATGCACTCGGCCGCCGTGCGCCACGGTTTGCGCAGACCTGCGAGCACAGCGGCGCTGTCCGGCGCGCCGTGCGTCGGCTCGGGCCAAACGATCGGCTTTCCGTCGCAGCGGGCGATCAGGAATAGGCGCTTGCGGATCGTGGGCGCGCCGTAGTCGCACGCGCGCAGCTCGCGGTGCTCGACCGCGTATCCCATCGCCTCAAGCTGACGGACGAAGGATCGGAACGTGTCGCCCTTGCGGCGCGGGCACGGCGAACCATCTGCCAGCACCGGGCCCCACGTCCGGAATTCCTCGACGTTCTCCAGCATGATGATGCGCGGGCGCACCAGCGCGGCCCAGCGCATCGCCACCGATGCCAGGCCGCGAATCTTCTTGTCGCGTGGCTTGCCGCCCTTGGCCTTGCTGAAGTGCTTGCAGTCGGGCGAGAACCAGGCAAGGCCGACGGGGCGACCTTGCGTCAGCGCGAGCGGATCGACGTCCCACACCGATTCGCAGTGGTGCTCGGTCTGCGGGTGGTTCATCGCGTGCATGGCGAAAGCCTCGGGATCATGGTTGATAGCGTGGTCGACGTGGCGCCCGAGGGCTAGCTCGATTCCACAGCTCGCGCCGCCGCCGCCTGCGAAATTATCGATGATCAACTCGTTGGAAATGTCGAGAAGGAACTGATCTCTGATCATGCTAGGATTCCTGAAAAAATTCGGGGCGCTAAATGAACAAGGTTGATAAATCGGTCATCGACGATGGGCGTGCGGTGCTACTTGTGGCGTTCGGCATGCTGCTCGGGGGCGTTGTCGCGTACATCTGGTCGTGGAAGACATTGATCGTTGGTCAAACAAAAGACTGGGTCGATATCGCAACTGCGATCGGGACTGTTGGCGCGGTGGTGGCAGCAGTCGGAATAGCATTGCGAGACGCGCGCTGGCGTCGTGAGACCAAGGAGTCTGAGGCGGCAATCGCCTGGGGGCTGGTAAGCGACGAACTGCGTGTCAAAGGCGATGAGCTGCAGGAGGTCCTTTCTGTGTTTCTCACTGAGCCCGACCGAATGCGTCGATCTGCGGAGGGAACCAACGCCGCCCAGCGCGTTTCTGCGAACCTCGCGTTGACGAGTCCGCACGATATGCTGATGAAGCTTGCAAGCCTTCCCGGCGGAAGGGGGGCTCACATTGCGCGTGCAGTGGGCCTGCTTCCTTCCATCAGGCAACTACTTGAAGGATATGTCCGCACCGGAAGCCCGCATGAGGTCTACACAAGCAGACAGATGGCCGTAACGAAAATCCAGGATGCACTCCGAGATATTGAGATTGCCTTCCGAGATGCGAACGACATCAGAATGAAGTAGCATCGCGCGCCCTTAGCGTCTTTAACGCGCTCGAACTTGCTTCGACGTGCTACGATGCCTGCCAAAAACGGGGGCAGCGAAGGTGAATGCAATCAATACGTACGCCGCAATTGCTTTGTTCGGTATGTTTGGGGTCGCGGGATTCAACGTGGTGCCTTGGGGAAAATTCGGCGTTGCCGAGGTGGCCTATTGGGTTCAGGCACTTGGCTCAATCGCCGCCATTGGCGCTGGCGCGTATTTCATTCACTACCAGGCGTTTCTCGCGCGGAAGAATCGACGTCGAGCGGTTCTAGCGATCGTGGAGCTGGCTGTGCGAGCCGTCACTCAATTCGGTGAGATTGACGCTGACGATGCTGCTGCGCTCGCGCAGTTCCAGACTTTGAATGATCATCGCATTCAATACGCATATAGAAGTTTGTGCGCCATACCTCTTCACGACATTGATTCGACCAAAGTGATCATGTTGATCGATGAGGCAATCGAAATACTGCGTGGAATGTCTGCGCGGTTGACTTCGACGCCCGTGGTGCCGATTCACCTCGTTGGGGTGATGGGAATAAACGCCAATTTGTATCGGAGTGAGGTTGCCCGCCTGCTTGAAATTCGGAGTGGCGTCGCCCTCGAGGTTTGAGCGATCGACCGGCATCAACATCCCGCAGGCTTCCGCTCGCCGCCATCCGCCGACAGCGCGGCGCGGTCGTAGATGGACAGCACTTGGTCCCGAGTAGCATTCAGTTCGTGATAGTTTTCGCTGATGAAGCAAGCCTTCGCGTATTTCGACAATGCTGCCTTGAACGCCTCCCGCTCATCCCCGCCCACCTTCGCGCGCTTCTCAAGCTCACGCCGCAAGAATGCGAGTAGCGAAAATCGACATGCGTCAGCATCTGCGTCGCTCATCCCTGAAACCGCATCGCCAGCGCCTGCTAGTGTCATAACAGTACGAAGGCGCGCCCCGGCAGCGCTGTCAGAGTCTTCGGAGCCGCCCATCTTCGCGGGAGACGAGAGGGCGGAACGCAGGTGAGCCTTGAGCGCATCACATGCGGCGTTTGCAGCCGTGCGATTTGTCAGTTCCTGATCGTAATACTTGGGGCCACGCGCCCATGTGAAGGTCGTATCGCACAGTCTCATGATGAGGCGCTCGGCTTCTGCAAGCCACCCATCGCCGCTCACCTGCGGCGACCCTGCGGCACGCGTAGTTGCCTGCGAGATATGGTCAAGCGCGTTCTGCCGCGGGCAATTGAGGTTACTGTGCTCGCCAATTTCGACACCGAAATGCTTGGCGATGGCATCGGCCAGCTTTTCGGCCGCATCGTGATACTGGTCGCGCTCGTCGATCAATTGCCCCAGCTCGCGCTCGCCGCCATTCACGGGAGCGGTCAACAGCGCCCGAAGCTCCTGACCGAATTGCAAGACAGCGCCGAAGGTCGGCGTGCATTCATGGGCACCGAAAACACGACATCCGATGTCAAGAATTTCAGCGTCAGTCAACGCCACTGCCTCTTGCCCTGCGCTCTGTGCGGCTGGCGTGGGGGCGGCGGCGAGCATCGAGTGATAGCGAGACGCATGAGTCTTGCGAACATTTTCCTCGCTGCAAATTTCTTTGGCTTTCTCCGGATCATTGATGTAATCGATAAGGTGCTGCATCGAAGCGCATGCTGCCGCGTCGAGCATCGCATCTGTCGGCACCTTCGGCACGAGTTGCCACTGGCTCGCATCAAACGTCACGGTCTTGTGGTCAGGCATGCTGGTTCTCCTCGGTCTGCTTGGCCGACTTGCCGCAGAGCGGGCAGAAGTTGGCGATCATGGTGACTTCCTTGCCGCGCTTGTAACCCTTTGCGTCGGCAGTTGCAGTGAAGCGAGTTTTGAAAGCCATCCACATGCCCTGCTTGCGGCCCAGAATGAAGGCGATGTCGGCCGATTTCACCTCTACGGGAGTGCCCAACTTCGTCGTCATCAGGTTGGCGATGCTCACCTCTGTTTCTTTCACGCAGTTGCAGTTCATGCTTCCACCTCATTTGACCGGGCGACCGGATGGCCCATGCAGCCGTGCTCTTTGTGGTCGAAGTTGTCGCATTTGCCGAACGGGATGAAGTTGTGTCCCTGCGACAGTTCGTCAAGGAGTTCAGCCTTCGCTTCGGCGGGCGTCATCATGCGTCCGTCGTCGTGCTTGAACATTCCTTTGAAGTCCCGGGCCTTCCAGTTCATCAGCGCACCACGAACGTCGAGGCACAGGTGGAAAGACTTCGGCTCGAATTTGAGCGTCTCCACCACAGACTTCGGCGCAGGATCGGTATTCAGGCCTTCGGGGCGGGGTTCGTAGGGGCTCATGCTAGGATTTCTCCTCACAAATTCGACCGAGATCGATATGAAAAGTCATGGGGTATCGTTTGCCATCGCGGTCGCTGTTGGGGCCGTCGGAATGGTGTTTTTTAGAAATCCGCCCACTGACAGCGGGCAATGGGCGAGCTGGGTGCAGGCAGTGGGTGCGATTGGAGCAATCGGCGGCGCCTATTCGATTGCAAGGGCTCAACAATCCGCAGAGGTCATGCGGCAGAAGCGTGCTGAGGCAGAGTCGGAGTTGCGAACCCGCCGCGAGGTGGCAAACGTCGCGTTTGATCTGATCGGCTTTCTATCGCGGAACACAGCGATTCGAAACAATGAATTTCGGAAGGCTTCGTACCGATTCGACAAGTCAGAGTACGCCGAGCTTCTTCAACGCCTCACAGAGGTGCGAAAATCGCATTTGTCGGCGGCCGAAATAAATGACGTAATCGAAATGCGTTCGTGTCTCGTCGAAAGTGGATTTCTACTGCGTTGGCCTGCACATCCGAGTTTTCTTGACGACAAAGACCTGGATCAACTGGAAACGTATCAACGTGCCGTCCGGGAGATTTCATTGCGTCGGGACGGCGATCGTCGCGCTTAAGTGTCTTCGCTGGTGGGACGCTGCGCGATGTATTCTCGCCAGGGGTTCCAGCCGTGAGGAGTATGAAAGCCCCAGTTTGCGCTGCCACGGCCCCATGATGAAGAGTGACCAGGCTTCGCCGCCCTCGGGGATTTCGAGTCGATGGCGATCCGTCGCACGCCGGAAGACGATTGAACCGGGGCGACGCCAGGCGCGGCGATATCCGCGCAAGAGGGTCGTTTCTGGACGAGCATCCCATTTGGCCGGCTGCTCCTGCTCGGTTGGCATGATTTCCCAATAGCCGCCGAGCAGCACGATGGAGATGCTCCACCACGGGTGATCGTGAAGATCCCTGCCAGCGTCACTGCGGAGTGTGTTGTGCACTCGTGCGCCTCAACTAGTATCGCGTCGCCCATCTTCGGCGGCGCTGGCATCGTGCCCGCAGGGCTTCTTGACCCACCAACGGCGCATATAGCCGCGAAGGTCGAAGTAGGGCGTGCGCTGGGCGTAAGCGATGATGGCGCGCGCGACGCTCGTCGGCATCCAGATTCGCATATCAAGCTCCGGTGGCAGGCGTGGTGGGCGCGCTGGCGGCGCCGATATCGGAATGGGCAGCAAGCAACTCGCGAAGTGCTTTTGAGCTGACCGTCACGGGAAAGTCAGTTTCGCTATTGGCGATTGCTTCTCGGTCCGCGTCGGGCAGAGAAGAGACGAAGGTGCCAATGCGCTCGACGTATGTCGTCACGGCCGTGCGTGAGTAGGACTTGCCCTTGATCGATCCGGTGGTGACTTTCTTCTTCCCGCCAGCGGATGCCTTCTCAAACTCTCCTGACAGGAACGCGCCGGCCTGTTCGCCATATTGGCGGACGGCATCTGCCGCGACTGATGCCGAGGTCTTCCCGGCAAACACCAAGCGGTGAACGTCGGAATTGGCACCAGCGAGCACGAGCATCTTTCCGACTCACGGAGGTGAGACGTGATCGGCCTCAGCAATGCGCGGGTTGTCCCAACCGAAGCGCGCAAGGCGCTGGTAGCCGAAAGCCTTCTCAAGCGGGTGCAGTTGCCGATTCTTGTTGCTCGACAGGATTTGAACGGTTCGGTCCGCATCGTTGCCGTCGAAGGCGTCGATTCGAACCATCAACTCGCCGTCGCGATCGCGGAGCGGTGCGCCGGCTGGGTCTGCTCGCCCGATGGCCGCATGGCGCCGATGCCCGTCGACCAGCCACACGCCACCTTCGGCGCGGGGCCGAACCTCAAGCGCCGGGTACTGCCCGCCAGCCATGATGTGGCGGAACAGGCTATCGTCGTCTTCCTTGGCCTTCTCCAAGGCCTCCCCGTCGAGCAGGTCCAGTGCCGCGCGAACATTGAAACTGGGTTCGACGTGGATATCCTCGTAGCGGATCTTCATTGCATCCGCGCGCCGGATTTCCTTTTCGTTGATCTTCTGTTTGAAGGACGGTGTGGCGGTCATTTATTTCCTCGTTCGCGGTCGACGTCGGAGCGCCTCTGTGCGTCGGATTTGATGTGGAAGGCGAGCGCGGCGAGCAGGATGGGCGAATGCCTTTCGAGGGCATCGCGCAAAGCCTGCTTGGCTTCGATTTCGTCGTAGTAGCGTGGCGAACCGGGGCGGGTGGGAAGTGTTGGCCGAGCGTGCCGGTCGTTCATGAGGGGGCGCAGCGTCTTCCAGGCACGTTCCGCTGCCGCTCGTTTCGCGGCATTGCTCATACGCCAGACGTCCACCTCACATAGAGGCAGGCGACGACGAGAACGCCCCAGATGGCCCAGGTGGCCAACTGGAGAGTGCGAATCCACTTGTCGGCCCCACTGACGGTCCAGATCATGAATCGATCAAACATGCGTGGGCCTCACGATGATTCGCAAAGCCTCCGTGCCGAAGCGCGCGGCGGCCGCCTGGTCGAGTTCGCTCCAGTTGCGAGCTATGCCATCTCCGCGATAGCGGCCACCGGCCGTATAGACCGTCACGATGAAGTGCTTCAAGTCCAGTCTCCTAATTCGGTGCCTGAGCGGCGGGTGATTGATTTGGTATCCTTGATGGATGGACTGATGGAGCAAAGGCGATGACGAACGAGAATGTGCCTACCGACCCGCTTGAAGGCGTCGACCTACTTATGGGGGAGTTTAAAAACGCGACTGATAGAGCTGCAGCGGTCGTTGCTGGGGCATACCTCGATGGGATGCTTGAACTAATTCTGAAGTCGTTTCTTGTTGAAGATGAGAAGAACGACGAGCAAGTATTCGAGGGGAACGGCCCACTTAGCACGTTCAGTTCGAAGATCAAGCTGACCTACCGCTTGGGGCTGATCAGCAGGGAAGAGGCACGGACTTTGGATCAGATCAGAAACATTCGAAATCGCTTTGCCCATTCGCTCGGCGGGATGACGTTTCTCGATCAAAAGGTTCGGAGTTGGTGCAACAACATAATTACACCGGCCTCGCGCGTCACGCCGGTTGAGTTCCCTCCGGAAGCCATAAATTCGCTACCCCGCCCAGACGTGAGGCCCACCGATCCTCGGGAGATTTTCGAGGAGGCCGTTTTGCTGCTCATGGCGTCGCTCCCGTCGCGCCAAACTGTCGCGCATGTAACGACACGGAAATGCCCGACCGAATTCGTGCACGCTCGCGATCCCTTCGCACTGATGCTGAGAGCCACTTTGCGTGAGCAACGATCAATTACAACATCGTTAGACAGCGGTGAAATGTCGGAAGACGACATGATGATTGCTCGGGAACGCCATGCTAGAGGCGATGATTCGGTTGCTGGTCTCGTCTACATCATCGACGCACTGGATGAATATCACGGAGGACAGCACTAGCAGTTTCTTTAGCGACCCTGAGGCGAGCAGACCCGAGATGCTGATCAGATCGGGGGAAGAGGGATACGGGCTATTTGACGTCGCCGCGCCGACGCGGATGTGCTCACTTGAAAGTGCGAGAATGTCGTCGCTTGCCCAAGCTTCCGGATAGCCACCGTGGCACCACTCTCGATTCGGTCCGACGACAATGACCAAGTGCACTCTCTGCCAAGAAAAAATCACAACGAAGAACCACTCGCTCGAACACGTAATTCCTCAGTCGATTGGAGGGCGCTTAAAAGTCGGCGGCTTCATCTGTAAGCGATGTAATGAGCAGGCCGGAGCCGAATGGGATCGCCCTCTCTTCGATCAATTTCACTGGTTTTCAGTCACTCTCGATATCAAGCGGGAGTCAGGGAAAGCACCCGGCCCAATTAAGGTCAATACTGTCGATGGTCGGACATTTAAGCTGAGCGCCGACGGAACAATGGTTCCCGCTATCCCGACGAAACCGGCGCTGGCGGACGATGGGAAAACCATCTCTTTTTCGGCAAGGGATTGGAAGGAGGCGAGGCAACAGCTTAGTGGATTTAAGCGCCGCTTCCCGCAATTGGATGTGGACGCGGTTCTTGGTGAGGCTGTCGAAACTGAAACGATGTTGGATTCGCCCCTCATTCAGTCGTTTGAATTCGGTGGTGCGCGCGAGCTCAAGTCGACCGTGAAGACCGCGCTTGCCTTTGCATTCAAGCAAAAGGTCGATCTACGATTCTGTGCCGCGCCCATTGCATATTTGAGTGACCAGTACACTAGCGGCGTTGCGGCGATGTACTACACATGCGACCCTTTGGTAAGCAGACCATCGAAGTCTTTATGCCACATCGTTGGCGTTCAGTCGGATCTGACGGAACGACGACTTCTTGCTTACGTTGAGTACTTCGGGGTCGCTAGATTCGCTGTACTGCTCAGTGAGAACTATGACGGTGCTCCCATAAACGCGGCTCATGCAATCGATCCGACTACCGGGAAAGAGGTGCAAGTGTCCATCGATCTCAAGCTTTCGGATAACGACCTCTCCGCAATCAAGCTAGGGCGGCCGGACTTCTTTGACGGCTTCAAGCGTGCAATGGATGATCTGGCGCCGCTACTCATGGAGAAGATGGCGGATCGTCGGCGCGAACGGGAGTTGACGAAAATCATTCAAGAAGGTTTCGCGCAGTCGGGGGCGGACCCGGGTAGCATCTTGAGCGAGCAGCAATTTCAGCGATTGTCTGATTATGTCAGCAGTGAGGCGGCACAGCTCTTTGTACTTGGGAAGAGATGAGTCGCTAGACGCAGTGCCCCGGCTACACCCGGTCTAGCCGGCTCCGGGGTCTCCTGCGTTTTGTGTCGATTACCTCGCCATCGACACTATGTGTGGGCGCCGCGGTGAACTGCGGAAGCCGGTCGTATCAGCCGACCAACCATTTCCGCGTTTCCAACCTACTCATCCACGCATGTGGGAGATGTGTGCGCTTGGCGGCGATTTGGCCGCGTGACACCTTTTATCCAGCGAATTTCTAAGGAGCGCCCCAACCTGCGGGCGGTCAGCGCGCCGCATATCAGGATCCTTGTGCGTGAGCCACAGGCTGCACAGTTGGTCGATCGTCAGGTCTGGCGGGCGGGGATTCAACGGCATAGCACACCCCGCTGCTACGCCGCTGCGCACTCGTCGAGCACTGGAATTCGCCCGTGCTCGAACAGGACCTTCGGCGATTCCATGGCGCCCGTCTCGGGGTCGAGCAGAACCTCGTAGGCCGCGACGCCGGCGTGCCGATCGCGCATCGAGTGCGCGGCACGCACGGCGCCGACGCTGGTGCTGGCCGGCCGCACTTCAACGGGAAGCAGCTCGTCGCCGTTCCCTTTGCGGAACGGGACGACGATGAATCGGGTGACGTGTGGGTCTCGCATGGCGGCCTCCCTCTCGTACGGATGAGGGGCGTAAATCACCACGAAATACTGCACAAAAACACAGTATTTGGAGTCCTGTTCAGCAGCAAAAACGGACGGTATTCGGTAGGGCGATCGAACTCCGGTATATTGCTTCCGGCGATCCAGCAAGTGCTGGCAAAAATCAAACGCCTTCGTGATGCCGGGTACGGTAGGGAAGCCGCAGGGCAAGTTCTCGGGTCGAATCGATGGCGAATATATCTTGCGTGATATAATATGCGTCTGTATGCTGATGACGGATTCGACGAGGATTTGCAGCGTTTGGCGGATGATCCGTTGACAGCGCAGGATGCTGTACGCATCAAGGCATTAACCGATCAGATCGACGAGAGCGAGGACGCTCTCTGGTCATTGATACAGCGGGACGGGGAGCACCCAGATCCGTTGTTCTCCGTAAAGGCCGTCGCGTGGATGAATGCCGCGGGCTACAATATTTCTCGGATCCGGTTTCACAACGTTGGATTGAGCAGATACAGAATCCTGATCTGTTACGACAATGAGTACGATGATTTCTACCTATTGGCAATCGTGGTGAAAGATCTTCAAATTGCCTATGACGGTAACGAACCGTACCATTTATACGACTATGAACGAGATCATCTTGTTACACGGCGAATGCTCGCCGACTACGATCGGCTCGGCGTCCCAAAGATTCGGTGAAGTGCAAACGGCAACTGCGCAGCCGCCAGTGAGTCGTTTTTTGTTCCAAATTAAAGAGCATTCTCGGTCGCCCAGAAACGGTCGCCTTCGGGTGAGCGTTGAATCAGCTATGGCCGAGCATGATTCGGGTGAGTTGCTACAGAAGAAGGTTGCGGCCAGACGTTTTATTGCTGAAGAGATATTGCGGGCTGCGCCCCCCGACTCGCTGGCCAAGCTTCGCCTCTCGCGAGGCCTCTCTCAGCAGGAGCTTGCGCGCTTGACCTGCACGAGCCAATCGCATATTGCGAAGATCGAGGCTGGATCTGTAAAGATGTTCTTGGACACTGCAATCAAGTTGGCTGACGCACTTGGCGTTAGTTTGGATCGCTTTCGCGAACTGATTCGTAACGAAAAAATTGCTGCTCAGGTGAGCGCTATATGAACAGACAAGCTCGAGCTATTTTCTGCGACGACCTTCGCTTTGAACTAGGCAACAAGCAGTCATATATGGGCATATATGCCGGCCTGCTTAAGGTCGCAGAGATGCCGACTCAATTAGCGAAACTTTGTATCATCGGGAAATGCGACACCGACGTGGCAAATCCCATTCGCTCCCTATCATTCTCCATCTTTCTCGATGATGAGGTGTTGCAGGAGCAGACATTGCCTGAAGAGGATTTGGCTCGTGGTAGGGCTGCTATCCAAACGGATGAACTCGATCCGATAACCAAGTATAGTGTGGGCTTCAACGTTGTTATAGCCCCATTTCCCATCTCGAAGCCAGCGTCGTTGCGTGTTGTGATCAAGGCAGATGGGGAGACCTTCGATGCAGGGCGCCTGAGGCTGCGCGTGGCGGCACCTGGCGAGCTGCCCGGTTTCTAAAATTTGCCTCATTCCTCCCCTGAGAGCCGCGTCGCGCCGTGCGTAAGCTTTGTTCAATTAGTTAGACAAAAGACTAGCGTCGCCCTCTGCGACGGGCGTTTTCGGGCCGTTTCCGTACTGATTTGGGATCAGAGGGGCACAAGCTTGAATCATGTTGCCCCGGCCAGCAGCCAGAGACACAAGAAGCCATGACGTGTCCGTTGAACCGCTTCGAAAAATGCCGTGCATTGCGAGACGCCCCATTGGGGCGTTTTTCATTTCTCCCTCCTTTGACCTCCCCAAAGCGCGAGGCAGCGGCTAGCGTTCAAAACCACACGGTAAGTCATTGATTCTATTGGGGCGCCATAGGACGGTTTTGCACCTATTTTTTACGCCCAATTACAATCCTTCCCCGTTGATTTATATGAGAAGAACGTCAGTTTTGTTTATCTGCATGGGCAACATCTGCCGCTCCCCCAGCGCCGACGGCATCTTTCGTCACCGGCTGGCCACCGCTGGGCTCACCGACGTGATCGCCGTCGATTCGGCGGGCACGCACAGTTATCACCTCGGTCACGCCCCCGACGAACGTACGCAGGCCGCTGCCGAGCGGCGAGGCTACGACCTGAGCGCGCTGCGTGCGCGCCGCGTCGATGCCGATGACTTCGTGCGCTTCGAATGGATCGTGGCGATGGATGACGCCAACGTCGCCGAACTCATGGCGCGCTGTCCGGCTGAGTATCGTCACAAGATCGTGCGTCTGATGGACTTTGCCACGCGGCACGACGCCACCGAAGTGCCTGATCCGTATTACGGCGGTGCAAAGGGCTTCGAGACGGTGCTCGACTACATCGAAGACGGGCTCGACGACCTGCTCGCCCATCTGGAAACGCACCTCTGAGCGTCGGCGACGTTGCGTTGCGCGGTCTGTCCTGTAGTACTGTGCTTTTCTCCTCCCCCTTCACCTCGTTTCCCATCGATGCTCACTTCGCTCACTTCGTACTGGCGTAAATGGCGTGCCTCGCGTCACGCCGGCCATCAGCTCGACGAACTGCTTGCGCACGCCGATCCGTCTGCGCCGCTGGCGGTCCGCAACCAATGGCTGATCGAATTGGCGCACTGGGTGCAAAAGCGCGGCGCCCTCGTCAACGAGGCGCGCGGGGAAGGGGAGGCGGCGCGCTATCGCCCGCACACGCGGCTGCGCTATCTGCTGCAGATGCTCGAGCGAAACCCCGCATGGCGACTCCCCGTGGCGCGCACGCTGCGCAGCGTCGTTGCCGAGAGCGACGCCATTTCGCTGCTGTGCGATACCGGCATGCCGGTGCGCCCGGGGTTTTGGGGGGCGCTGGTCGAGCGCGTCGAGAAGGCGCTGATTCCGCCCCCGCCGACGCGGCGCGATCTCTCGGCACTGTGCTCGCTGATGTTTCCCGATGGCGACGCCGCCGACTGGATCGCCGCCATGCCGCCGGCATTGCTGGCCGACCTCATCGCGCTTTTGCATGAAGGCGAGGACGAGGATGACAACGCCGACTGGAACCCTTTCGGCGAAGACTTGCTCGTCGCGATGCACCACCTCGTTGACCAGATTGGGTCGACCGGGCTCTCGCAGGCGGTGCGCTCGCGCCTGGCGTATCCGCGCGCCACCGAGTCGCCGTTCTACCAGATCGGACGCGCCATGCAGGCGCTCGAATCGGCTGGGCAGGCGTTCGCCCATGGCGCGCCGCCGTCGCAGCACTTCGTGCAGCAGATCAACGTGTTCCGCGCGCTGATCGACGACTGCGCGCGCGCGGCGCGTCAGGTCTATGCCCATCTGGACGAAAACGGCGTGAGCGTGGACATCGTGTTTCAGGTCGAACGCACCAAGGCGCGGATCCGTCGGCTCGAGCGTCTGCTCGAAGCCTGGCTGACGCACGGCGAGAGCGGCGATCGCGCCGTCGCGCGGGTGCAACTCCTCGCCGATCTGGTGCGCGCGAACCGGGC
The DNA here is from genome assembly GCF_000282835.1 of Pandoraea sp. B-6. Taxonomy (NCBI): domain Bacteria; kingdom Pseudomonadati; phylum Pseudomonadota; class Betaproteobacteria; order Burkholderiales; family Burkholderiaceae; genus Pandoraea; species Pandoraea sp. B-6. Next base: position 125,223 of record NZ_KB290546.1, read on the forward strand.
GAGCCAGAGCGTGGGCGAATTGGCGCGCACGTCGTTCGGGCTGTTGGCGCGCAAGGTCGTCGAGCGCAGCGCCGAGACGGGCGAGCATTACATCGCCCGCAATCGGAGCGAGTACTTCACCATGCTGAAGATGGCGTGTGGCGGCGGGCTGGTGACGGTAGTCACCGTCTACGTCAAGTTCCTGATTGCGAGCGCGCACCTGCCGACGGTCGTCGAAGGCTTCCTCGCCGGGGCCAACTACGCGCTCTGCTTCCTGTTCATGCACTTCTGCCATTTCACGCTCGCGACCAAGCAGCCGGCCATGACCGCGCCGGCCATCGCCCGCAAGCTCGACGATGTCGACACGCCCGCCGGTATGGACGCCTTCGTGGGCGAGGTCATCGCTCTCGTGCGTACGCAAGCGGCCGCTATCTTCGGCAACCTGGCGGTGGTGTTCCCGTTCTGCCTGCTGGTGCAATGGACAGTGTCGGCGGCGCTTGGCATGAACACGATTCCGCCCGAAAAAGCCCATGCGACGCTGAATTCGTTCTCGATATTGGGTATCACGCCGCTGTTCGCGGCCATGACGGCGGTGCTGTTGTGGTTCTCCAGTCTGATTTCAGGCTGGGCCGACAATTGGTTTGCGCTGCACGGCATCGGGGATGTGCTGGCCTACAACCGACGACTGCGCTTCGTCTTCGGACGGAACGGGGCGGCGCGGCTGGCAGACGCGTGCCGCCGTCACATTGCACCGGTGCTCGGGAATCTGACGCTCGGCTTCATGCTGGGTCTCGTGCCGGCGGTGCTGACGGCGTTCGCGCTGCCGTTCGAGGTGCGCCACGTCACGCTGTCGACCGGCGCGATCGCGACGTCGATCGGCGTGCTGGGCATGCCGGTGCTGCGCGATCCGGCGCTCTGGCTGGCCGTTGCCGGTGTCGGGTCGATGGCGCTGCTCAACGTCGGTGTGAGTTTCGCGTTAGCATTCCATATGGCGCTCAGATCGCGTCCCCTGCCAATGGGCGACCGCCGGCACATTCACCGTGCCCTCTGGCGCGCCGTGCTACGCAATCCGCTGGTGCTGCTGTTCCCTCTGCGCGCCCCCCAGGCGAACGCGCGTCCCGAAAATTAGCAAATTTCCCAAATGGACGACGGAACTTTTGCAAAAAATGGGCCAGAAGTACTTGACTGATTTCGTAGGGAATTTATACTTGACGAAAATAGTCGAGATTAATCCCCTGCATCCTCATGAGACTTACCACGAAAGGCCGTTTCGCCGTCACGGCGATGATCGACCTGGCCATGCGCCAGGACGCGGGTCCCGTGACGCTTGCGGGCATTAGTCAGCGTCAACGGATTTCCCTCTCTTACCTGGAACAGTTGTTCGGCAAGCTGCGCCGCCACGAGATCGTGGAGAGCGTGCGTGGGCCGGGCGGCGGATACAGTCTGGCGCGTCGCGCGGAAGAGGTGACGGTCGCGGACATCATTATCGCGGTCGACGAACCGCTCGACGCCACGCAGTGCGGCAGCAAGGGCAATTGCGAGAAGGGCCAGGACGGCCATCGCGGCCACTGCATGACGCACGAGCTGTGGGCAACGCTCAACCAGAAGATGGTCGAGTATCTCGATTCGGTTTCGCTGCGCGACCTCGTCGAGCAGCAGCGCAGCAAGCAGGCCCAACAGGCCGTGCTGCACGACACGCGCGAGTCCGGCACACCCAGCCAGACCATTGCCACGCGCATTCCCAATTCGGTCTTCGATATGGCCCGTTCTTAACTGGCGCCACGGCACGATCCTGGAGCACCCATGAAAAACGACACCCTCAACCTCCCCATTTACATGGATTACAGCGCCACGACGCCGATTGACCCGCGCGTCGTGGACAAGATGTTGCCGTACCTGCGCGAGCAGTTCGGCAACCCGGCATCGCGCAGCCACTCGTTCGGCTGGGCTGCCGAGCAGGCCGTGGAAGAGGCACGCGAGGAAGTCGCCAAGCTGGTGAACGCCGATCCGCGCGAGATCGTCTGGACGTCGGGCGCCACCGAGTCGAACAACCTCGCCATCAAGGGCGCGGCGCACTTCTACCAAGGCAAGGGCAAGCACCTCGTCACGGTGAAGACCGAACACAAGGCCGTGCTCGACACAACGCGCGAGCTGGAGCGCGAAGGCTTCGAAGTCACGTATCTGGATGTCAAGGACGACGGTCTGCTCGATCTCGACGTCTTCAAGGCCGCGCTGCGTCCGGACACGATTCTCGTGTCGATCATGGCCGTGAACAACGAAATCGGCGTCATCCAGGACATCGAGACGCTCGGAGAGATCTGCCGCGAGAAGGGCATCATCTTCCACGTCGACGCCGCACAGGCCACGGGCAAGATGCCCATCGACCTGGCCAAACTGAAGGTCGACCTGATGTCGTTCTCGGCGCACAAGACGTATGGCCCGAAGGGCATCGGCGCGCTGTACGTGCGTCGCAAGCCGCGTGTGCGCATCGAGGCACAGATTCACGGCGGCGGTCACGAACGCGGCATGCGTTCGGGCACGCTCGCCACGCACCAGATCGTGGGCATGGGCGAGGCGTTCCGTCTGGCGCGTGAAGAGATGGCGACGGAGAACGAGCGTGTGCGCATGCTGCGCGATCGTCTGCTGCGCGGTCTGACGGAAATGGAAGAAGTGTATGTGAACGGCGACATGGAAAAGCGTGTGCCGCACAACCTGAACATCAGCTTCAATTTTGTCGAAGGCGAGTCGCTGATCATGGCGATCAAGGACGTTGCGGTGTCGTCGGGCTCGGCGTGCACGTCGGCCTCGCTGGAGCCGTCGTACGTGTTGCGTGCGCTGGGTCGCAACGACGAACTGGCGCACAGCTCGATTCGCTTCACGGTGGGTCGCTTTACGACCGAGCAGGAAGTCGACTATGTGGTCGATCTGCTCAAGGCCAAGATCGGCAAGCTGCGCGATCTGTCGCCGCTGTGGGAAATGTACAAGGACGGGGTCGATCTGAATTCGATCCAGTGGGCCGCACACTGAGCATTCAAGGAGTTAGCCATGTCTTACAGCAAGGAAGTTCTGGATCACTACGAAAACCCGCGCAACGTCGGTTCGTTCGAAAAGGGCGATGACGCCGTCGGCACGGGCATGGTCGGCGCACCGGCGTGCGGCGACGTGATGAAGCTGCAGATTCGCGTGAACGAAGCCGGCGTGATCGAAGACGCCAAGTTCAAGACCTACGGCTGCGGCTCGGCGATTGCGTCGTCGTCGCTGGTCACCGAGTGGGTCAAGGGCAAGACGCTCGATCAGGCGCTCGATATCAAGAACACCCAGATCGCGCAGGAGCTGGCGCTGCCGCCGGTGAAGATTCACTGCTCGATTCTGGCCGAAGACGCCATCAAGGCGGCCGTGGCCGACTACAAGCAGAAGCACGGCCAGACGGCCGAGCCGGCCAAGGCTGCGTAAGCGGTACGACGGATAAAGGAATCAGGCAACCATGGCCATTACATTGACCGAGAAGGCCGCGCAGCACGTTTCGCGTTATCTGACGCGGCGCGGCAAGGGCGTGGGCCTGCGGCTGGGCGTGAAGACGACCGGCTGCTCGGGCCTGGCCTACAAGCTGGAATACGCCGACGACGTGGCGGGCGAGGACACGGTCTTCGAGAGCCACGGCGTGAAGGTGATCGTCGATCCGAAGAGTCTGCCGTATATCGATGGCACGGAGCTGGACTTCGCGCGCGAAGGCTTGAACGAAGGGTTTCGCTTCAACAATCCGAACGTCAAGGATGAGTGCGGCTGCGGCGAGTCGTTCCGGATCTGACACTGCGCCGTTGCGCGAGATCGTCGGGTTCCGGCAGGACGACGAAGGCCAATGGGTCGCGCGTCTGGCGTGCGGGCATGGGCAACATGTCCGGCATCTTCCCCCGTGGCAGATCCGGACATGGACGCAAAGCGCGACAGGCCGCGACGCGATGCTCGGTAGCCGGTTGCGCTGCCGCAAATGTGAGCGCGGCGAGCCGCCCGATGCGTGAGGCGGTGGGCCTCGCCTGGCGGCGGTCGCCATGGCAGCGAAATAGGTCGCCGAACCGTCGGACGGTTCGGCGCCGAAGCAGCAGCGTAGGCAACCAGGCGGCGCGAGCCGCTTTTTTTACGGGCCGACGATGGGTGGCATGGCGCGCATGGCGCGACGTCCCCTCGCATGGGCGCCCTGGATGGATGATGAGTGCGCGATGAGTGCATTGACTGACAACTACTTCACGCTGTTCGATCTGCCGCAGCGCTTTGCGCTCGACGCAGACGCGCTCGACGCGGCCTACCGAGCCGTGCAATCGCGCGTGCATCCAGATCGATTCGCGAGTGCGAGCGATGCCGAGCGCCGCGTGGCCATGCAATGGGCCGCGCAGGCGAACGCCGCCTACCGCACGCTGCGCGACCCGCTGCAACGCGCGACGTATCTGCTCACGCTGCAGGGCATCGATGTGGGCGCGGAGAACAACACCGCGATGGCCCCCGATTTCCTGATGCAGCAGATGGAGTGGCGCGAAGCCATCGACGACGCCGTGGACGCGCGCAATATCGGCGCTCTTGAAACACTTGCCAAATCGTTGCGCGAGGATCGTCGCGTGCGGCTCGCCAAGCTGGGCGACTGGCTCGAGAGCCAGGCCTGGCAACCGGCCGCCGAAGCCGTGCGGCAACTGATGTTCATTGCGCGCGCCGACGAAGACATCGCGCAGCGCATCGAAATGCTGGAAAACGCGTGACGGCCCGGTGCGGCGCCGTCACATGTCATTGAGAACTGCTTGAGAACAGGGCGGCCGCGCAAGCGCGTCGCCCGCATTGCAAAGTCATGGCCCTTCTGCAAATTTCCGAACCCGGCATGTCCCCCGCGCCGCATCAGCGGCGACTCGCCGTGGGCATCGACCTGGGCACGACGCATTCGCTCGTGGCCTCTGTACGTAGCGGGGTGGCCGAAGTGCTCCCGGACGAACAGGGCCGCGTGCTGCTGCCGTCCGTCGTGCGCTATCTGGGCGGTCCCCGTACCCAGATCGGCTACGACGCCCGTGCGGCTGCCGCCAGCGATCCGCGCAACACCATCGTCTCGGTCAAGCGATTCATGGGCCGGGGTCTGGCCGATGTTGCCCATGCCGACAACGCGCCGTACGATTTCGTCGACGCGCCGGGCATGGTCCAGATGACGACGGCCGGCGGCGTCAAGAGCCCGGTGGAAGTGTCTGCCGAAATTCTCGCCACGTTGCGTCAGCGCGCCGAAGACACGCTCGGCGACGATCTGGTGGGCGCCGTGATCACCGTGCCCGCGTACTTCGACGACGCGCAGCGTCAGGCCACCAAGGACGCCGCGCGTCTGGCCGGCCTGAATGTGTTGCGTCTGCTCAATGAGCCCACGGCGGCCGCGATCGCCTACGGTCTCGACAATGCGGCCGAAGGCCTTTACGCGGTCTACGACCTGGGTGGCGGCACGTTCGACATCTCGATTCTGCGATTGACGAAGGGCGTGTTCGAAGTGCTCGCGGCGGGCGGCGATTCTGCGCTTGGCGGCGACGACTTCGATCAGGCGATCTACCGCTGGGCAGTGGCGGAGGCCGGTCTCGACGCGGCTTCGCTCACGCCTGAGGATGTGCGCGGCTTGCTCGATCACGCGCGCACCGCCAAGGAAGCGTTGACCGACGCCGAGCAAACGACGATCGCCCTGACGCTGTCTGGCGAGCGCAACCTCGCGTTGACGCTCACGCGCGACCAATTCACGGCGCTGGGCGCGCCGCTCGTGCAACGCACAATCGGCCCGATGCGCAAGGCGCTGCGCGACGCCGGCATGGGCCCGGACGACGTCAAGGGCGTCGTGCTCGTCGGCGGCGCCACGCGCATGCCGCAAGTGCGTGCCGCGGTCGCGACCTTCTTCGGACGCGAACCGCTGATCGATCTCGATCCGGATCAGGTGGTGGCGCTCGGCGCTGCCGTGCAGGCGAATTTGCTGGCCGGCAATCAGGCGGAAGGTGACGACTGGCTGCTGCTCGACGTGATTCCGCTGTCGCTCGGTGTCGAGACGATGGGCGGCCTCGTCGAGAAGATCATTCCGCGTAACGCCACGATTCCCGTAGCGCGTGCGCAGGAATTCACCACGTTCAAGGACGGACAGACGGCGATGGCCGTTCATGTGCTGCAAGGCGAGCGTGAGCTGGCGTCCGATTGCCGTTCGCTGGCCCGGTTCGAATTGCGCGGCATTCCGCCGATGACGGCCGGCGCGGCACGTATTCGCGTGACGTATCAGGTCGACGCCGATGGGCTGCTCTCCGTCTCCGCCCAGGAGTTGCACTCGGGCGTGGCGGCCTCTATCGAGGTCAAGCCGTCATACGGTCTGGCGGACGACGATATCTCGCGCATGCTGCAAGACAGCTTCGGTTCGGCCGAAGCGGATATGCGCGCCCGTGCGCTGCGCGAGCAGCAAGTGGAAGCCGAGCGTCTGCTGGTCGCGATCGACAGCGCCTTGCAGGCGGACCCGGAACTGCTCGACGCCGACGAGCGCGCACAGATCGACGGCTTGCTGGCCGAGTTGCGCCAGAAGGCGTCCGGCGACGATCAGATTGCCATCAAGACGGCGACCGAAACGCTCTCGCATGCGACCGACGCGTTTGCCGCGCGCCGCATGGACAAGAGCATCCGCGCGGCGCTGGCCGGCCGGCGCGTGGCGGACATCGACAAACTGTAAGACACACACGGAAAGCCAAAGCCATGCCTCAAATTGTTGTATTGCCTCACGTCGAGCTGTGCCCCGAGGGCGCGGTGCTGGACGTTCCGACCGGCACCACCGTGTGCAGAGCGTTGTTGGACAACGGCATTGAAATCGAACACGCGTGTGAGTTGTCGTGTGCGTGCACCACGTGCCACGTGATCGTGCGCGAGGGTTTCGAGGCGTTGGAGCCGGCCGAAGACGAGGAAGAGGATCTGCTCGACAAAGCCTGGGGCCTGGAGCCGACGTCGCGCCTGTCGTGCCAGACGAAGATGCCCGCCGACACCGATCTGGTCGTCGAGATTCCGAAGTACACGATCAATCACGCCAAGGAAAGCCACTGATCGACGCCGTTTGGCGTTGCGTGGCGACACGTCAGAAGAAGAGGACCCTGCCCATGAAATGGACCGACATTCAGGACATCGCGATTGCGCTTACCGAGGCGCATCCCGACATCGACCCACAATACGTGCGCTTTACCGACCTGCATCAGTGGGTGATGGCGCTCGACGGCTTTGACGACGCGCCTGACCGTGCCGGTGAGAAGGTGCTCGAAGCGATTCAGATGGCGTGGATCGACGAGGTCTGACCCGACGATCGCGCAGGGCGCGCGACGCTGCCGCAGAGACAAAAGCCGCTCATGACGAGCGGCTTTTGCGTTAACGCGAGATCCGTTGCGGCACGAACGGGGTCACGCGGATCCCACGCCCTTAGCCCGCGCGCACCAGCCCGTTGTTTTCGAGCCGCACGCGATCCCCCGGCTGCACGCCAGGGGCGGACTGATAGGTCCAGTAGCGCGTCTTGCCGGTATCCATGCGCACGTACACGCGATACACGGTTTCGGAGCGAACGCGCTTCTCGACTTCGTTGCCGGCCAGACCGCCGCCCAGCGCGCCGACCACGGTCATCGCGGTGCGGCCGTTACCCGCGCCAAACTGGTTGCCGAGCAGGCCGCCAGCAACGGCACCGCCGACGGCGCCCAGGCCCGAGGCCTGACCTTGCGTGCTGATCGGTTCCACCGACTGCACCGTGCCGCACGTCGAGCATGTCGCCGCCTGACGCTGTGCGGGGGCGGCCGAGGATTGGGTATATGACGGCTGAGGCGCCGGCGCCCGTTGTGCCGGCGCCCGCTGCGGCGCGTACTGAGCTTGCTGCGGCGCGTATTGCGTCTGCTGGGCCTGCTGCTGGGTCGGCTGCTCCGTCACCTGCGCGCTGCGCATCGCGTTCGAAGACGGCTGTTGGGCCGACGTCAGCGCGTACTGCGAATGATCGACGGTCGTTGCGGGGCCGTCGGTGCTTTTGGCGACAGGGAGCACGCCCGTGATGGCGGCAACGCCGAGCAGGCTGACGACCACGATACTGCCGGCTGCGGCAGCGACCAGCGGATGCATGCGGCGCGGTTGAAGTTCGTTATTCATGTGGTTTTTCTCCATCGTGCGGTTGTCGCGAACCCCATTCTTCGTGCTGACAGGCACGGGAGGCTTCGCATGAGAAAAGTCTCCGTCATGGCAGGCCCGGCATCCGTTTCATTTTGTAACGCGATGTAAGATGTGCATCGCGGCAGTCCCAGGCGAGTGCCCTTCGACTGACTGCTAATTCATTGAAAAATATGAAGTTTTTTCTCGGTTGACGGGGCGCTTCGCCGTCATCGTACGCGGTTGTCATCACAATTGAAACAAGTCGCGCCGCGCGCATAATGGCACGCATTGTCCGTCAACGTCCTTCTTGCCGATTCGTCCCAACGCCATGATCGATACGCTGCCGCCGCTGGATACCCCGCTCGACGCCGCAAGCCACGCGCACCTCTATCCGTACGTGGTACAACGCGCGTGGGTCGACGTCCACGATCCGCAAGGGGAGGTCAGCGAACCGTTTTCGGACGACGTTTTCGTGACGCTCGTGCTCGATGGCACGGCTGGACTGCGCCGGCTGCAGGGCGAGGATTTGCGCGCGGCCCGTCTGACGTTCGAGGCGGCATTTGCGCAAGCCGCGTCGAATCTCGCGCGCGCATGGAAGGCGGGGCATTTCGAGTTCGGCATTGCGCGACTCGACGACGGCACGCCGATTGCCGGCTGTCGCGGCAATTGGATGGCACCGGCTGGCGGCCTGGTGCTGGGCAATCTCTACCAGTCGATGGTCGAGCATTTCGAGGTGACAGACTTTGCGGCCGTCCCCGTCAATCGCACATTGCTTCTCGCGTTTCCGACCGATGCCAAAACGCTGTCGTCGCTGGCGTTACGGCAATTGGTGGAAGGGGCGGCGAGCGGTGCGATTCTCCCCATCGCGCGCACCTGGTTGCGGCTCGATGGGGAGTGGCCGTCCGCCTATCGCGGTGTTCCGGCCTTCTAAGCGTTCCAACCGTTCCAAACGACTCAGTCTTCGCGGCGCAGGTGCGGGAAGAGCAGCACGTCGCGAATGTTCGGACTGTCGGTAAGCAGCATGATCAGACGGTCGATGCCGATGCCGCAGCCGCCTGTCGGGGGCATGCCGTACTCGAGCGCGCGAATGTAATCGGCGTCGTAATACATGGCCTCTTCGTCGCCCGCGTCCTTCTGCTCGACCTGCGCACGAAAGCGTGCGGCCTGATCTTCCGGGTCGTTCAACTCGGAGAAGCCGTTGGCGATCTCGCGGCCCGTGATGAACAGTTCGAAGCGCTCGGTGATGCCTGGCACGGTATCGGACTCGCGCGCGAGCGGCGATACTTCCACCGGATAGTCGACGATGAAAGTCGGCTCCCACAACTGGCTCTCGGCCGTCTCTTCGAACAGGGCCAGTTGCAGCGCACCGAGGCCCGCGTTCTTGAACTGCGGCGCATCGACCTTCACGCCATACTTGCCCAGCGCGCCACGCACGAATTCGATGTCGGCCAGTTGCGCTTCGGTGAACTCGGGCGCGTACTTGCGAATCGCTTCGACGATCGTCAGGCGGTGGAACGGCTTGGACAAATCGAGTTCGCGGCCATGGTACTCGATGGTCGCGGTGCCGCGCGCGTCGAGTGCGGCGTTGCGGATCAGCGCTTCGGTGAAGTCCATCAGCCAACGGTAATCCGTGTAGGCCGCGTAGAACTCCATCATCGTGAATTCCGGGTTGTGGCGCGGCGACACGCCTTCATTGCGGAAGTTACGGTTGATCTCGAACACACGCTCGAAGCCGCCAACGATCAGGCGCTTCAGATACAGCTCCGGCGCGATACGCAGATACATCTGCATGTCGAGCGCGTTGTGGTGCGTGATGAACGGCTTGGCCGCGGCGCCGCCCGGAATCGGGTGCAGCATCGGCGTTTCGACTTCCATGAAGTCGGCGTCCGTCATGTACTTGCGCATCGACGCGATGGCCTTCGCGCGGGCGCGGAACGTGCTGCGCGTCTCGGGCGAGGTGATCAGGTCGACGTAGCGCTGACGGTACTTCGTCTCCTGGTCGGACAGGCCGTGGAACTTGTCCGGCAGCGGGCGCAGCGCCTTGGCGAGCAGACGCAGTGCCTTCACCTTGACCGACAGTTCGCCGGTGCGCGTGCGGAACAGCGTGCCGGTCGCGGCGACGATATCGCCGATGTCCCAGCCCTTGAAGGCGGTCATGGCATCGGCGCCGACGTCGTCGCGGCCGATGAAGAACTGGATCTGACCGCTGCCGTCCTGCACGGTGGCGAAGGCGGCCTTGCCCATCACGCGCTTGAGCATCATGCGACCGGCCACCGACACGGGGACGGGCTCGGCTTCGAGCACCTCGTTGTCCACGTCCTGATAGCGCGCCTGCAGGTCGCCGGCGTGCTGTTCGGGACGGAAGTCGTTCGGGAACGCCACGCCGTTGGCACGCAGCGCCTGCAGTTTCTCGCGACGCTCCGCGATGAGCTTGTTGTCGTCGTGCGGCAGGTCGCCCGCCGGGGTGCCCGTGTGGGCCGGAGTATTGTGATCGGTCATGGTGCGAGCGATGAAGTTATTCGGTAAAACGCAGCGTGTGCAGCAGGGCATTCTTGAGCAAGCCGTCGGGCGTGCCCAGCCAGATCAATTCGGTGCGGTCCTGATGCGGTCCAGCATTGGCCGCCGCACTCGGGTCCCGCACGAACAGCGCCGCGATCGCCTGTGAGCGCGGCTCATACAAAATGTGGACATACTCGCTCGGGCAATCGTGCGGCTTGCAGCTCTGCACCAGCAACCAGGGCTTGCCGGCGACGCTCACGCGTTGCGACGGCGTCGATGTGCCACCCTGACGCACCCACGCGGGAACGTTGCGTGGCGTGGTGATGCGCGCATAGGCCCCCGAGAAGTCCGGGCGCTTGAGCAATTCATGCAGGTACGGTCCCGTCTCGGGATTGGCTCCCGGTGCGCCCGGTGTACTGGCCGGGGCAGCAACGGCGGCGCACTGCAGACACAGCGCGCTCACCCCCCACACGGCTAGCGTGCGGACAAACGCCATTCCTTACACTCCCTGCTTGAGACTCGCGGAGATGAAGTCGTCCAGGTCGCCGTCGAGTACCTTGCCGGTATTACCGGTTTCCACGCCGGTGCGCAGGTCCTTGACGCGTGACTGGTCGAGCACGTACGAGCGAATCTGATGGCCCCAGCCCACATCGGTCTTGCTCGACTCCAGCTTGTCCTGCTCGGCACGACGCTTGCGCATTTCATGTTCGAACAGGCGCGAGCGGAGCATGTCCCACGCTTCGGCGCGGTTGCGGTGCTGCGAACGGTCGTTCTGGCAGGCGACGACAATGCCGGTCGGGATGTGTGTGAGGCGAACGGCGGAATCGGTCTTGTTGATGTGCTGGCCGCCTGCACCGGAGGCGCGATACGTGTCGGTACGCACGTCGGCCGGATTGATTTCGATGTCGATCGAATCATCCACTTCCGGGTACACGAACAGGCTGGCGAACGACGTATGGCGACCGCCCGACGAGTCGAACGGCGACTTGCGCACCAAACGATGCACGCCGGTTTCCGTACGCAGATAGCCGTAAGCGTAGTCGCCGGTGACCTTCAGCGAGGCGCTCTTGATGCCCGCGACATCGCCGTCCGACACTTCGAGCACTTCGGCCTTGAAGCCCTTGCGTTCGCAGTAGCGCAGATATTGGCGCAGCAGCATGCCGGCCCAGTCGTTGGCCTCGGTGCCGCCGGCGCCGGCCTGGATATCGATGAAGCAGTTGTTCGGGTCGGCCGGGGTGTTGAACATCCGGCGGAACTCCATCTCGCCCACACGAGCGGCGAGACCCTGCGTGTCATGCTCAAGCGCCAGCAACGAGTCTTCATCGCCCTCGTCGCGCGACATTTCGAACAGTTCCTGCGTATCGGAAAGGCTGGCGTCGAGTTCGGTCAGGTTGCTGACGATGCTGTCGAGCGCCTTCTTTTCCTTGCCCAGTGCCTGAGCACGCTTGGAATCGTTCCAGATGTTGGGGTCTTCGAGTTCTTTGTTGACTTCAATCAGGCGAGCTTGCTTGACATCGAAGTCAAAGATACCCCCTGAGCTCGCCAACGCGGGTGCGCAGGTCGGCGAGCAGGGATTCAAGTGCGTTTAGGCGTTCGGCTTCCATGAGCTTTGACAGGGGCGAATTCGGGGAAACGAGGATTATAGCGCAGCGAAGCCCCCGTTTCCCCACTTTTCCCGGGCGGATGACGCGTTCCGGACGGCTGGCCACCGCCGTCCGCGCGCAAGACAGGCGGTCCTGGCGCCGCCGACGGTCAGCCCTGAGCGTGCTCGACGATCATCTGCACGCGCGAGACGCCGTTGAAGGTGTCGGCGGCCAACCGATAGGCAAATCGCGCCCGGCTCGGCAAGGTATCGGCGTGATTGAACCAGATGGCGTTGAAGCGCATGCGCCCGCGACCGAGTTGCAACTTCAGGTGCTTGTCCTTGAGGATGGCTTGGGAGAGCACGTCGAACTCGCCCGAGAACACGGGCGGCGGGAAACCCTGTCCCCACACCTGTGCGTCGAGCAGGGCGACAAAGGGCGGCACGAAGCACTCGTCGCCGATGTCGCCGTCGGTCTCGATCACGCGCGAGAGCGCCGTCTCGTCGAGCCACGCCTGCCCCACGGCTTCGAATGCCGACTGGAAGCGCGGCAGGGCGTCGGCAGCGATCGTGAGGCCCGCGGCCATCGCGTGACCGCCGAACTTGCCGATGAGACCCGGTTCGCGCTTGGTGACTAGATCGAGCGCGTCGCGCAAGTGAAAACCCGGAATCGAGCGGCCGGACCCCTTGATCTGGCCGTCGTCGCCGGGGGCGAACACGATGGTCGGACGGTAGAACTTTTCTTTGAGCCGCGCGGCCACGATCCCGATCACGCCCTGGTGCCAGGTCTCGTTGAACGCGCACAGCGTCGTGGCGGCACGAGGGTCGAAGCGCGCCAGATCGGCCAGGGCTTCCTGCTGCATCCCTGCCTCGATCTCACGGCGCTCGCGATTCATCGCGTCGAGTTCCTGCGCGAGCGTCCAGGCGCGGGCGTCGTCGTCCGTCAGCAGACACTCGATGCCGAGCGACATGTCGGCGAGGCGTCCGGCGGCGTTCAGACGCGGCCCGAGGCCGAAGCCCAGATCGAAACTGCCCGCCTGACGCGCATTGCGGGCGGCCGCGCGAAAAAGCGCATTGATGCCCGGATGCATGCGCCCGGCGCGCATGCGCGACAGCCCTTGCGCCACGAGGATGCGGTTGTTGGCGTCGAGCTTGACCACGTCAGCGACGGTGCCCAGCGCGACCAGGTCGAGCAACGTATCGAGCCGGGGTTGTTCGCGCGCCTCGAACGCCCCGCGCGTGCGCAACTCGGCGCGCAGCGCGAGCAGAACGTAGAACATCACACCGACACCGGCGAGGTTCTTGCTCGGGAATGCGCAGCCCGGCTGGTTGGGATTGACGATACAACGCGCGTTGGGCAATTCGTTGCCCGGCAGATGGTGATCGGTCACCACGACTTCGATGCCGAGCGCCTGCGCGGCGGCCACGCCGTCGAGGCTGGCGATGCCGTTGTCGACGGTGATCAACACGTCGGGCGGTCCCGCCTTGCCTTGCGCGGCCAAGGCCACGATTTCGGGCGTCAGGCCATAGCCGTATTCGAAGCGGTTCGGCACCAGATACTCGACCTTCGCACCGAACATGCGCAAGCCGCGCACGGCCACGGCGCAGGCGGTCGCACCGTCGCAATCGTAGTCGGCCACCACGAGCATGCGCTTGCCGGCGGCGATGGCGTCGGCAAGGAAGGCGGCGGCCTCTTGCGCGCCCTTGAGCTGGGTCGGGGGGATCAACCGGGCCAGCGCCGTTTCGGTCTCTGCGGTCTCGGCCACGCCGCGCGACGCGAACAGGCGGGCGAGCACCGGGTGGACGCCGTCGCGCGC
>NZ_KB290547.1:0-2766 GCF_000282835.1 Pandoraea sp. B-6
CGTTGCCGGCGCGCTGCGGCTTTCGCGTGCCGAACGGGCCTACCTGTTCGATCTGCGGGCAAGCGCGATCCGGAGCGCGGTGCCGTGCCGTTGCCGCACCATGCGTCGGCACAGGTGCAGGCGGCCGTCGCCGCCGTGGCGGCTCCGGCCTACGCGCTGGATCGATGCTGGGACGTCCTGGCCTGGAACGCGGCCGCCGCCGACATCTTCCATGGCTGGCTCGACGCGCCGGGCGCGAAGAATCTGCTGCGCTACATCTTCCTCGATGCGGGTGCGCCCACGTTGATTCAGGATTGGGAGCGTCGCGCGCGCCGGGTGGTCGCGGAGTTTCGTGCCGAATGCAGTGCCTACCTTGACGATACGCCCGTGCGTGCCCTCACGGACGAATTGCAGCGCGACAGCCGCAGGTTCGCCTCGCTCTGGTCGCAGCAGGATGTCGTCGAACGCGAAGGCGGGCGGCGTGGTTTTCATCACCCGGCGCGCGGCGATATCGATTTCGCACAGGTCACGTTCCGCCTGTCGGGGCACGACGACGTCAAGCTCGTGATGTTGCTGCCGTAGTGCGGTCGCTCAGAGGGCTGGGCGCAACCACTGGATGAGCAGCGTGATGCTGGCCATGCCAAGCAGGGTCATGATGAGCGAGCCCCCGACGTGAACCGCCACGGTGAGCGCTGCCCAGCCCATCTGCCCTTCGCGCAGCAGCGTGGTGACTTCGGCGGAGAAGGTGGAGAACGTTGTGAGGCCACCGAGAAAGCCGGTCACGATCAACAGTCGCCACTCGACCGGAATCGACGGAAAGTGGCTGAAGAGCGCGACGGCAACACCGATGAGATAGCCGCCGACGAGATTGGCGACGAGCGTGCCGAGCGGGAGCGTCGGCAGGATCGCATTGAGCTGTACGCTCAGTGCCCAGCGCAGTAGCGCGCCTAACGCTGCCCCGAGGCTGATGGCGAAGACCGACGCAAACATGGTTGACTCCTCTGCCGAGCGGATGCGGAGAAAAAAACGGCCGACCTTTTCAGGCCGGCCGCTCTCGCCTCTCAAGCGAATACTGCGGGCGTTGCCACGAGACTCAGTCCTTCGGGAACGACGTGGCGCCACCGTGCGCGCCCGACCACTCGGCCGGTGCGTGCAGGAATTTCTCGACTTCGTCGAGCGTCTTCGTGTCGAAGTGGTTCTGCTGCTTGGCAACGCGCAGCACGTCCCACCACGTGGCGAGCGAGTGCAGCTCGACATCGATGTCCTTGAGCACCTGGCGGCTCTCCGGGAAGATGTCGTAGTGGAAGACCACGAACACGTGATTGACCTTCGCGCCGGCGTCGCGCAGCGCCTTGCAGAAGTTGATCTTGCTGCGGCCATCGGTCGTGAGGTCTTCGACGAGCAGCACGCGCGAGCCTTCCGGCAGATCGCCTTCGATCTGCGCGTTGCGGCCGAAACCCTTCGGCTTTTTGCGAACGTACTGCATCGGCAGCATCAGCTTGTCGGCGATCCAGGCCGCGAACGGAATGCCTGCGGTTTCACCGCCGGCGACCGTGTCGAACTGCTCGCAGCCGACGTCCTGAATGATGACGGCTTCGGCGAAATCCATCAGCGTACGGCGCACGCGCGGGTACGAGATCAACTTGCGGCAGTCGGTGTACACCGGGCTGGCCCAGCCCGACGTGAAGATGTACGGCTTCTCGGCGTTGAAATGCACCGCGCCCACTTCGAGCAGGATCTTGGCGGTGATGTCGGAAATCGCCTGGCGGTCGATGCCAATCATGATGCGGTTCCTAAGCGTAGCTGCCCGCCGTGCGGCGCGCAGCCAGGAGTCATGGGTGAGTCGGCGGGGACCGTAGCGCAAGGCGCTGCGGCAGGACGCCGTCTAAGGCGGCGGGTCGGCACGTCTGGCAACGACCGACCGGCGCTTAAGCGCGAATTATGCCACAAGTTTCAGCAAACGCGCGGTCAATTATGCACGGAGCGTATATTTTCCATTGGACTACTCCGCGCAATGTTTGCGCACGGCGCATATCAAAACCCGCCTCCGACAGATGAATCCAAAAAAAGAGACAGTTGCCGGCGCTTAATGACAGGCATACACTCACGCCCAAAATTCCGACCTGACGAAACGCGCCCATGCCTAACGATGCCTCGCCCTCGCTTGCCGCACCGGTGGTGCCGCACGATACCGCCTACGCGAACCGCGCCCTGTGGGCGTCGGCCATCGGCTACGCCATGGACGGTTTCGATCTGCTGATCCTCGGCTTCATCCTGCCGGCCATTGCGGCCGATCTCGCGCTCACCGGCGCCCAATCGGGCGCGCTTGTCACCTGGACCCTCGTGGGCGCGGTCGTTGGCGGCATTGTCTTCGGCATGCTGTCCGATCGCTACGGGCGCGTGCGCGTGTTGTCGTGGACGATTCTGCTGTTTGCGGTGTTCACCGGCCTGTGCTCGCTTGCACAGGGCTATTGGGATCTGCTGGCTTACCGGACGATTGCCGGTATCGGACTGGGCGGCGAGTTTGGCATCGGCATGGCGCTCGCGGCGGAAGCTTGCCCGCCGGCGCGTCGTGCGCGGGCATCGTCGTTCGTGGGGCTGGGGTGGCAGGCCGGGGTGCTTGCCGCCGCGTTGCTCACGCCGTTGCTGCTGCCGCACATCGGCTGGCGTGGCATGTTCGCCGTCGGCCTGCTGCCGGCGGTCGTGTCGTTCATCATGCGTCGCGCGCTCGGCGAGCCCGAGATGTTCCTTGCACAACAGCGGCAGGCGCGCGAACACGCGCCGCCC
>NZ_KB290547.1:2776-24238 GCF_000282835.1 Pandoraea sp. B-6
CCGCTCAAGCTGCTGGTCAAAGACGGCGCGACCACGCGCGCGAGCCTCGGCGTGGCGATTCTGTGCTCGGTACAGAATTTCGGCTACTACGGCCTGATGATCTGGATGCCCTCGTATCTGTCGAAGACGTTCGGTTACTCGCTCACCAAGTCGGCCATGTGGACGGCGGTGACGGTGCTGGGCATGGCATTCGGCATCTGGCTGTTCGGCCGGCTTGCAGACCGCTTCGGACGTCGGCCGACGTTCATCGGCTACCAGATCGGCGCGGTCGTGATGGTGTTCGTCTACGCGCAATTGCACACGCCGTTCTCGCTGCTGATCGGCGGCGCGGCGATGGGCATGTTCGTGAACGGCATGATCGGCGGCTACGGCGCGCTGATCTCGGAGCTGTACCCTACCGCGGCGCGTGCCACGGCGCAGAACGTGCTGTTCAACATCGGCCGTGCCGTCGGCGGTTTCGGGCCGCTCACCGTCGGTGCGCTGGCGGCGGCCTACTCGTTCAAGCTGGCGCTCGTCTTCCTCGCGAGCATTTATGTGCTCGATATTCTCGCTACGCTTTTCCTGATTCCGGAGCGTCGCGGCGAAGCGCTGTCCTAACCTCTGTTGCCCGCTACGCCGGCCGCGCAGGCGGCGTCGAGCTTTCGGCGCAAGGTGTACACTTTGCGTCCTGCGGTGCATCCGGCGCACCGCAAGCCCCCACGGTCCGACGCGCGCGAGCGCGGCATGCAGGATCGGGGGACGCGCGGCGGCCATCACGCTGCCGCGCGGTGAAGAACCCCGTCGACGACACAATCGCCGAATCCCTCCGGTTGGCTCTTCCCCCGCCGTGATCCGTCAAAAGACGGCTGAGTCCACGCGCTGCCCGCATGCGGCACGGACCCCGGCCGTCGCCCTGTCCTTAGGTATCGAGATATGGATGAACAACTGAAACAAAGCGCCCTGGCGTACCACGAGAATCCGCGTCCGGGCAAAATCTCGGTGACGCCGACCAAGCCGCTGTCGAACCAGATCGATCTGTCGCTGGCTTACTCTCCCGGCGTGGCCTACGCCTGCGAGGCGATTGCCGAAGATCCGCTCGCTGCCAATCGCTACACGTCGCGCAGCAATCTCGTCGGTGTGATCACCAATGGCACAGCCGTGCTCGGCCTGGGCAACATCGGTCCGCTTGCCGCCAAACCGGTGATGGAAGGCAAGGGCTGTCTGTTCAAGAAGTTCGCCGGTATCGACGTGTTCGACATCGAACTCGCCGAGCATGACCCGGACAAGCTCGTTGAAGCGATCGCCATGCTCGAGCCGACGCTCGGCGGCATCAACCTCGAAGACATCAAGGCGCCCGAGTGCTTCTACATCGAGAAGAAGCTGCGCGAGCGCATGAAGATTCCCGTCTTCCACGACGATCAGCACGGCACCGCCATCATTGCCTCGGCCGCGATCCTCAACGGCCTGAAGGTCGTGGGCAAGGACATCGGCCGCGTCAAGCTGGTGTGCTCGGGCGCGGGCGCTGCCGCTATCGCCTGTCTGGACCTGCTTGTGAATCTCGGCCTGAAGAAGGAGAACATTCTCGTTCTCGATTCGAAGGGCGTGATCCACACCGGCCGCGACAAGCTCGACGAGAGCAAGGCGCGCTACGCCGCGGCGACCGATGCCCGTACGCTGGCCGACGCGAGCAACGGGGCCGACGTCTTCCTCGGCTGCTCGACCGCCGGCGTGCTGACCGGCGACATGGTCAAGACCATGGGCACGAAGCCGCTGATTCTCGCGCTCGCCAACCCCGAGCCGGAAATCCGCCCGGAAATCGCGAAGGCTGCGCGTCCGGACTGCATCATCGCGACCGGCCGTTCGGACTACCCGAACCAGGTCAACAACGTGCTGTGCTTCCCGTTCATCTTCCGCGGTGCGCTCGACGTTGGTGCGACCACCATCACGGAAGAGATGAAGCTCGCCACCGTGCGCGCCATCGCCGAGCTGGCGCAGGAAGAAGAGCAAAGCGAAGAAGTCGCGCGCGCCTATGAAGGCCAGTCGCTCGAATTCGGGCCGGAATACATCATTCCGAAGCCGTTCGATCCGCGTCTGATCATCAAGATCGCACCGGCCGTGGCGCAAGCCGCGATGGACTCGGGCGTGGCCACGCGTCCGATCGCCGACATGGACGCCTACCGCGAGCAACTCGGCACGACCGTGTATCGCACCGGTTTCATCATGCGCCCGGTGTTCGCTGCAGCCCGTGCCCGCTTCGGTAACGACGCCGCGCGTATCGTGTTCGCCGAAGGGGAAGACGAGCGCGTGCTGCGCGCTGCCCAATTCGTGCTGGCCGAGCGCATCGCCAAACCGATCATCATCGGCCGTCCGGCCGTGGTGGAAATGCGCCTGCAGAAGATCGGCTCGAAGCTCAAACCGGGCGTTGACTTCGAGATCGTGAATCCGGAAGACGACGCGCGTTATCAGCGTTGCTGGCAGGCGTATCACGACCTGGGTGCGCGTCACGGTGTGACGCCGGAAGTCGCCAAGGCCGCCATGCGCAAGGACAACACGCTGATTGGCGCGATCCTCGTGCATCTGGGCGAAGCCGACGGCATGATCTGCGGCATGATCGATACGTACCACCGCCATCTGGATGTGGTCGATCAGGTGCTGGGCCGTGCCGCCGGTGTCGAGAACTACGCGGCGATGAACCTGTTGATGCTCGAGAAGCGCAACCTGTTCATCAGCGACACCTACGTCAATGAGACGCCAACCTCGGAGCAGCTCGCCGAGATGACCGTGCTCGCCGCGAAGGAAATCGAGCGCTTCGGCATCGCCCCGAAGGTGGCGCTGCTCTCGAACTCGAACTTCGGTAGCGTGAAGTCGGCTTCGGCACAACGCATGGCCCGCGCCTGCGAACTGCTCGCCAAGCGTGCGCCGTCGCTGGAAGTCGACGGCGAAATGCACGGCGACGCCGCGTTGTCGGAGTCGGTGCGTCGTGCCGCGTATCCGGCGTCGCGTCTGTCGGGCGAAGCGAACCTGCTCGTCATGCCGAACGTGGAAGCGGCGAACATCACGTACAACCTGCTCAAGATGACGGGCGGCGAAGGCGTGACGGTGGGCCCGTTCCTGCTCGGCTGCGCCAAGCCGGTTCACATCCTGACGCCGGCCGCGACCGTGCGCCGCATCATCAACATGACGGCCGTTGCCGCGGCCAACGTCATTCGTTGAGCCTCGGGACGGAGGTGTCGCCGCAGCGCCTGCGGCGCGCACGTCCGCCGAGGGTGCGCTAGCGCATAAAAGAATCCCGCCAGACGCTTACGCGCTGGCGGGATTTTTTTGGGACTGACGGATAGCGGGTCAGGCGCTCAGGTGGTCAAGCGGCAGCGCGATGCGAACCGCCGTCGCGGAACTGCGTGAGCAACTTCGTCCACTTGATGCGGGTGGCGGCGAGGTTCTGCTCCTTGACGTGCCCGAAGCCGCGAATCTCCTGCGGCAGTTCCGCCAATTGCACGGCCAGCGACAGATTGTGCTCGCCGAGGCGCGACAACAACTCGTTGACCAGCGTTTCATACTCGCCGATCAGCGCCCGCTCCGTGCGACGCTCTGGCGTCCGGCCGAAGAGATCGAACGCTCCGCCACGCAGCCCTTTGAACCTGGCGAGCACGCCGAACGCCTTCATCATCCACGCGCCATAGGTCTGCTTGATGAGATGACCCTTGTCGTCGTGCTTGGCCAGCGACGGCGGCGCCAGATGGAAGCGCAACGTGAAGTCGCCTTCGAACTGCTCGTTGAGCTTCTTCATGAAGGCCGGGTCGGTGTACAGGCGGGCCACTTCGTACTCGTCCTTGTAGGCCATGAGCTTGTAGAGCCCCCGCGCGACCGCTTCGGTGAGCGGCATCGGCATGCCCTCCGGCGTGAGTCCGGCTTCGGCAGCGCGCACGCGATCCACCGTTTGCTTGAAGCGCTCTGCGTAGGCACGATCCTGATACGCCACGAGTTGGTCGTAGCGACGCTCGATCAACCGGTCGAGCGCATGCGGCGTGTGCAGGGTGATCAGCTTGCCACCGGCGGCCGCCGGCGCCGGTGCCTCGTTCTGCTGCGCAAGCTTGCGTACGCTCGCCAGATCGTGCGCGGCACGACGTCCCCATTCGAACGCCTGTTTGTTCTTCTCGACGGCCACCCCGTTGAGCTCGATGGCGCGCGTGAGCGCAGCGTACGAGAGCGGTACCCAGCCCTTCTGCCATGCGTAGCCCAACACGAATGGGTTCGTGTAGATGGTGTCGCCGAGCAGTCGCAGCGAGAGGTGATTGGCGTCGACGAAGTCAACGTTTTCACCGGCGGCCGCGCGGATGTCGTGCTCCGTGCTCGTGCCGGGGAAGCGCCAGTTCGGATTGCGGATGAAGTCGGCCGTCGGCGTATGGGCGCTGTTGACCACGATGTTTGTCACGCCGTGCTGCACGCGTGAGAGCGTGTCGTCGCTCGCCGTCGTGATGGCGTCGCAGCCGATGACGACGCGGGCGTCGCCCATGGCGATGCGCGTGGCATGAATGTCTTCCGGCTGCAGGGCGATCTGCACGTGGCTCGTCACCGCGCCGCCCTTCTGGGCGAGGCCGGTCACGTCGAGCGTGGTGACGCCCTTGTTCTCGAGGTGCGCGGCCATGCCGAGCAACGCGCCAATGGTCACCACGCCCGTGCCGCCCACCCCCGTCACGAGAATGCCGTACGGACGCGCGATGGCGGGCAGCGCCGGTTCCGGCAGCGGCGGCAGCTCGCTGCTGTCGACCTGCGCCGTCTTGGGCTTGCGCAACTGACCGCCTTCGACCGTCACGAAGCTCGGGCAGAAGCCGTTCAGGCACGAGTAGTCCTTGTTGCACGTCGACTGATTGATCTGACGTTTCGTGCCGAATTCCGTCTCCAGCGGCTCGACCGAGAGGCAGTTCGACTTCACCGAGCAGTCGCCGCAACCTTCGCAGACCGCTTCGTTGATCACCACGCGCTTTGCCGGATCGGGGAATGCACCGCGTTTGCGACGGCGGCGCTTCTCGGTGGCGCACGTCTGGTCGTAGATCAGGATCGACGTGCCCTTGACCAGTCGCAGTTCGCGCTGCACGCGGTCGAGGTCGTTGCGGTGGTAAACCGGCACATCGCCGACGAGCTTCACGCCGTCGTACTTCTCGGGCTCGTCCGTCACGATGACGATCTTCGTCGCGCCTTCGGCATCCACCTGCGCCACGATCTGCGGCACCGTCAGCGTGCCGTCGACCGGCTGGCCACCGGTCATGGCGACCGCGTCGTTGTACAGGATCTTGTAGGTGATGTTGACCTTCGACGAGATCGCCGCGCGAATCGCGAGCAGGCCCGAGTGGAAGTACGTACCGTCGCCCAGGTTGGCGAAGATGTGCTCGTCGCACGAGAACGGTGCCTGACCGATCCAGGGCACGCCTTCACCGCCCATCTGCGAGAACGTGTCGGTGCGCCGATCCATCCACACGGTCATGTAGTGACAGCCGATGCCGGCGATGGCGCGCGAGCCTTCGGGCACGTTGGTCGACGTGTTGTGCGGACAACCCGAGCAGAACCACGGCTTGCGCTCGACGGCCACGCGCGGCTTGGCGAGAGCTTGCTCCTTCGCGTCGATCACGCGCAGGCGGGTCGCGATGCGCTCGCGCACGTCGCTCGGCAACTCGAACTTTTCCAGACGCGTGGCAATCGCCTTGGCGATCAGCGCGGGGGAGAGTTCGTAGTGGGCGGGCAGCAGCCAATTGGCCATCGGCACCGACCATTCGCCGCCGGCGCCATCCTTTTCGTCGAACTTGCCATACACGCGCGGGCGCACGTCGTCGCGCCAGTTGTACAGCTCTTCCTTGATCGCGTATTCGAGGATCTGGCGCTTTTCCTCGACCACGAGAATTTCCTGGAGCCCTTGTGCGAACGCGCGCGCACCCTGCGCTTCAAGCGGCCACACACAGCCCACCTTGTACAGACGAATGCCGATGCGCTGACACGTGGCTTCGTCCAGCCCCAGATCGGCGAGCGCCTGACAGACGTCGAGATACGCCTTGCCGCCGGTCATGATGCCGAAGCGCGCATGGGGCGAATCGATCATTACGCGGTCGAGCTTGTTGGCGCGCACGTACGCAAGGCCCGCGTACCACTTGTAGTCGAGCAAACGCGCTTCCTGCACCAGCGGCGGGTCGGGCCAGCGAATGTTCAGGCCGTCGGGCGGCATGATGAAGTCGTCCGGCAGGTGAATGTCGACGTTGTGCGGATCGATCATCACCGAGGCCGACGACTCGACCACATCCGTCACGCATTTCATCGCGACCCACAGGCCCGAGTAACGGCTCATGGCCCAGCCATGCAGGCCGTAATCGAGATACTCCTGCACGTTCGACGGATACAGCACGGGAATGCCGGCGGCCTTGAAAACGTGCTCGGACTGGTGCGCGAGGGTGGAGGACTTGGCTGCGTGGTCGTCGCCCGCGAGCACCAGCACGCCGCCGTGCTTCGACGAGCCGGCCGAGTTACCGTGCTTGAGCACGTCCATCGAGCGGTCGACGCCGGGGCCCTTGCCGTACCACATGGAGAATACGCCGTCGTACTTGGCGGGGTACAGGTTGACCTGCTGCGACCCCCACACGGCGGTCGCCGCGAGGTCTTCATTCAAGCCGGGCTGAAAAACGACATGATGGCTGGCGAGGTGCTGCTTCGCTTTCCATAGCGACAGATCCAGCCCGCCCAGCGGCGAGCCGCGATAGCCCGATATGAAGCCTGCGGTGTTGAGTCCGGCCGCAGCGTCGCGCGCCTGCTGCAACATCGGAAGCCGGACCAGGGCCTGAATGCCGCTCATGTAGGCGCGACCGCGCTCGAGCGTGTATTTGTCGTCGAGCGTGACCGATTCCAGTGCGGCCAGCAAGCTCGGATTGACGGGGGCGTTCATGGGGTGTGCTCCTCACTCTCACTGATTTTGGGATCGCCAAAACTTCCTGCCCCTCCCGCTCTCGTGAAGCAGGACGGCAGCGGTGAATGCCGGCCTCTGATGGTTGCGTGCCCGGGGACTCACTTGCGTGATGCCATCAGGCGAGCGGGGGCCTTTTTTGTATTGCGCTCACCGGTCGAACTCATGGTAGCACCGGTGTCATGGCATTGCCTGACGGGGACGGTGGCGTCTCATCGGTGACCGATCCAGCGAAGTATAGCGATCATTGTGACGTTTACGTAAACGTCAGATAGCTCTCGTATACCCTCGTCGATGGGTTGGGTGTGCCGTGCCTCGTCGTGTCCACCGATGCGGCATCGCGACGACGGGCGGCTTTCGGATTTCGCTTCGAAATGGCGCGATTGTGTCGCGATGATGTCGGCAACCGTACGCTTGTCAGCATCTTCTGACGCGCGGGTAACAACGTGTAACGGTTGGCGGCGGGAGGGAACGGCGCGGGCAGAATGGTTACTAACGCTTTACCCGACACGTTGGGTACGTACTTTGCGCACAGTCAGTGCGCGTTGCAATGCCGCAATACGTAAGAAGGAGTCACTGTGAATCAACGAAACATCGCCAAATTCCTGTTGGTTTCCGCTTCGTTTCTGACCCTGGAAGTGAGCGTCGCTCGCGCCGACGAAATGGCGCGCGACACGACGGCCGAACCCATTCCGATCGTTTCCCCGGTTTCCCCGGTGGCCCCGATCACGCAGCCGCGTTCCACGCAATCGCCGCAGCGTTACGAAGGCCCGCTCGACCAGCGCACGATCGATCCGCGAGAATTCCAGCGTCGCTGAGGCGACCCGATGTCCCAAAGGCGTCGCCCACCCGCGATGCGCCCCGATACCCCAAGGCGCCACCTCACCCGGTGGCGCTTTTTTTGTCCCGAGCGCCTTTGCTGTAATCTCCCGTAATCATCGAATCGGGGGAGATGGATTCCTTGAGATTGAAATAATACGCAATAATATTGCGAACTATTAGCAATAACGGGAAATAATGTGCCAAAACTCGAACTGGACAAAATCGATCGCCGCATTCTCGCCTTGCTTCAAAGCAATGGCCGGCTGTCCAATCTCGAAATCGCAGAGCAGGTGAGACTCTCGCCGAGCCCATGCCTGCGACGCATTCGTCGCCTGGAGGAAGCGGGCGTCATTCGCGGCTATGTCGCCTTGCTGGAGCCCACGCGCATCGGCCTCGGCCTGCTGGCCTACGTCAATGTACGGCTAGACAAGCGCCATCCTGGCGATGGGCAGGGTGGCTCGGTCATCGAACACTTCCGCGCCGTGGTCGATACCTGGACGGAGGTCGTCGGCTGCTATGCGATGGCTGGCGACATGGACTACCTGCTGCGCGTGCACGTGCGCGACATGGCGCACTTCTCGCGCTTCATGCAGGCGCAGTTGCTCGTGCATCCGAGCGTGGTCGACGTCAAAACGAGCTTCGTCCTCGATCAGCTCAAGGAGACGACAGCGCTGCCGCTTCCGTAAATCGGCGGTGGTCGCTATTCTGACGCGAACAAAAAACCCGGCCAACTGACCGGGTTTCGTTTTTTCGGGGGGCGTGGGTGCGCGGCTCAGGCGGCGCGCTGGTTCGGCAGGAGTGCGCCGAACAGGCGGCGGGCGGTGCGAAGCTGACGCTTGACCGCATAATCGAAGGCGGCGACCTGCTCCTGCATCATTTCCGAGAGCATCGACTGCGTGTCGGCGGGGGGCAGGCTCAGATAGCCGTCGGCCTCGCCGTAAGCGTAGTTGATTTCCATGCCGGCCTTCTTCGCGATGCGCATCATGCGGGCATTGCGCGACAGGCAGTGCATGTAAAGCGTGTCGACGCGCTGGTTGCGGCAGTGGATCGTGGCGCGTTCGAACAGACGCGAGCCAATCCCGCGGCCACGGGCCGATTCGAGCACCGAGACCCCGAATTCGGCGACACGCCCGTTCTGGCCTTCCGGCAGATGCGCAACATGAGCGACCGCCACGAGAGCCAGATTGTCGTCGTACACGCCAAAAACGCTGTCGCGCGAGAAGTCGAGGCTGGCGACGTAACGAGTGATCACGTCATCGGTGACGATCTGGCCGAAACGCAGCAGACGGTCTTCTTCGCCGAGGGCCAGGAAGTGGCGCTGGAGTCGATGGATGTCGCCGGAGGTCAGCTCACGAATCAGCACGCTCGACCGCTCGTTGGCGGCAACCGTCGCGCGTGCGACGTCGGGCGTGGGGTTCGGGGCAGTCATGGCGCAATCCTTGGGTATTCTTTAGTGCGTGCACTGGATTGTGCGACGCAAAAGAATTATACCTGATTGGCTAGGTGAAAACCCTAGTTTGTGGCGGGAGTGTCTGGAGGAAAGTGTCTAAGTTGCTGAAGAGCCGCGCCGTTTCTCGATGTCACCCCCAATGACGTTCGACGATAAGTTGCTGCGAGGCAACAAAAAAGGGCGATGCATCGCCCTTTTTTTGAAAGTGAGTGACTACTGGCTAAGCGCGCGATGGCGCCGCTGCTGCGGGGATGGCGGCTTCGATCCCGCCCGGCAGCGGGGTGACGAGGCCGTGCTCGAGCACGGCGATCACCTCGTTGGCGAAATCGCGATATCGCATGCGACCGCCGGGCTTGAGCCATGTGAAGGTCCAGTTGATCATGCCGAACAGCATCATCGTGAGTGCCGTCTGGTTGTGCTTGGTCACCCGGTCAGGGAACGCTCGCGAGAGTTGACGGGCAAACGCCGCGACCACGTCACGCTGACGATTGAGCACGATCTCCCGTTGCTCGTCGTTGAGAAACTTCACGTCGTTGAGCAGTGCAATATGACGCGTCTGCGACGTCTCGTACTCATCGAGAAAGGCGCGGATCAGTTCATGGAACGTATCGCGCTCGGACAGCCCGCGGCGTTGGCCGAGCGCCTCGACCTCGGTGACGATCAGCATCAAGCGCTTGGTGTAGCGCTCGAGCAGATCGAACAGGATGGCGTCCTTGCTCGCGTAATAGTGATACAGCCGGGCCTTCGACGTGCCGCACGCGGCGGCCAGTTCGGACATCGAGGCGCTCGGATAACTCGCGTGTGCGAATGCTTCGGCGGCGACATCGAGAATCTGTTCGCGCTGCGATTCGTGATCGGGCGCTTTGGTACGTGCCATAAACGGGGGTCACTCCAGTCGTAGATCGCACGCGGCGGGCGCCGTGGTGTCGCCGCGCAACGCGAGCCGGCCTGCCGCGCCGAGTTCGCGGCAGCGCCACAGCAGAAAACTGTCGGTCGCAAAAAAACCTTCGAAGCGCGGCATTGCCTCGCCGAGAAAGGCGGCCATGGGCGTCCACGCGACGGGCGCCAGGCCGAGAATCTGGTCATCGATTTCGGCGAACGTCGCGCCTTCGAACGTGTTGTTCACCCAGCGGCGGACCTGCGTGTTCGCCTGCTTGAGCGCGCGCCATTCCAACGACAGACGGCCAATGCGCAGCAGCGAAATCGGGGCGATACGTGCAAATCGCTCGGCCAGCACCTCTGGCGCGTACATGCCGACGCTCGTCCGTCGCGTGGCGTCCTGCGGGGACCCGGGCGTCGCCAGATCGCTGCCACGCAACACGATCTCGTTCAGGCGTGCGGGCGTATTGCGCAACATGAAGGCCACGCGTCGCAGCGTGAGCTGGTCCGACGCACTGTCCCCATGCCAGCAGACCACCGCACTGTCGCCCTCGACCAAGCGTTGCAGCGACGCCAGTTCCTCGCGCAATTCCCCCGCGTAGTCGCGCCCGGCAGACGGCAGCACGCGTTGCCAGAATGCCGCCCGCTGCCGCTCGTTCTCGTCGATCTCGCGCAGCGGACCAATGGCCAGATCGTCACGCAGAACAAGCACGGGATCGGCGCGAAGCGCTTGCGCCATCGCCGCGCGCAACTGCTGCGCGGCGATATCGCCACAGACGACATGGATGGTATTCATGCCCGCTAGTTTACGGTATTCCCGCAACCTCGGGTTGACGCTCCCGTAATGCCCGAAATAATCGGGACATTGGCGGGATTTCACGCCTGTTCCCGCCGTGTTGACGTAGTGTTCGCACGACTTGGCAAACAGGCGTTCGATCCGCCGGCCCCGCTGTCGCGGCTCCGGCGAGTCGAATGGTCAACGCAGATTCAACGTAGATTCAGCGCGGGTTCAGCGCTCGTCGTAGCTCACCACAACGCGTTCCGTGAGGGGCCGTGCCTGGCACGTCAACACGAAACCTTGCTCGACTTCGTAGTCTTCCAGCGTGTAGTTCTTGTCCATCGCCACTTCGCCCTCGAGCACCTTGGCGCGGCACGTGCAGCACACGCCGCCCTTGCACGCGTACGGCAGCGACAGACCGGCGGCAAGACCGGTATCCAGAATGCTCTGGCCCTCATACGGCTGACGCAGGCGGCGCTCCTTGCCGTCCATGACGACGACCAGCTCCGCCATCGGCGTATCGTCGGTGATGACGACCGGCTTCGCAGCGACCTGCGGCGTCGGTACGCCGAACCGTTCGACATGAATCTTCTCTTTGGCCACACCGGCGGCATGGAGCGCGGCTTCGGCGGCGTCCATCATCGGGCCCGGGCCACAGATGAACGCTTCGTCGATACTCGATGCCGGGATGAGCGTCTCAAGGAAAGCGGTGCACTTGTCCTGGTCGAGCAGGCCGTTGAACAGTTCCACCTCCTGCGCTTCGTCCGAGAGTACGTGATACAGACGCAAGCGGCCCAGATAGGTGTTCTTCAGGTCTTCGAGCGCTTCGGCGAACATGATGGCGGGCACCGCGCGGTTACCGTAGACCAGAGTGAACTGGCTGTGCGGCTCGGCGGCCAGCGTCGTCTTGATGAGCGCGAGCATCGGCGTGATGCCCGAACCGCCGGCGAAGCCGACATAGTGCTTTGTGTGGTCGGCCGACAGACGCGTGAAGAAACGGCCATCCGGCGTCATCACGTCGATCTGTTGCCCCGGCTTCAACTGATCGTTCGCGAAGTTCGAGAACTTGCCGCCCGGCACGCGCTTGATGCCCACGCGCAGTTCGCCCGTGGCATCGTAGTCGGGCACGCCGACGCAGATCGAGTAGGAGCGACGCGCTTCTTCGCCGTCGATCTCGGTCTTGAGCGTGAGGAACTGCCCTTGCGTGAAGCGATAGGCGTCGCGCAATGCGTCCGGCACCGTGAAGGCGATGGAGATGGCGTCGGCGGTCTCGGGCCGGATTTCGCGGATGGTCAGCGAATGGAATTGCGGGGTCGTCATCGTGGGCTTCCTTGATGCTCGGGTGCGATTGCCGCCGGGCAAAGTGTCGGCATCGCTACGCGCGAAGCCGGATCAATCGGGTCAATCAATAGGGCTTGAAATAGTCGAACGGCTCGCGGCACGTACGGCAACGGTAATGCGCTTTGCAGGCCGTCGAACCGAACGCGGATACCACTTCGGTGTCGGACGAGCCGCAATGCGGGCACGTCACGCCGTCTTTCGGGCGGCCGTAGAACGTGATCTTGCGGGGCGCGTCGGCGGCCACGGCGTGCGTGCCCGTGGGCGGCGCAATGCCATAGCCGCGCAGCTTTTCGCGCGCCTCGGGGCTGATCCAGTCGGTCGTCCAGGCGGGGGCGAGCACCGTCGTGACGTGCCACGGACCGAGGCCCGCGCGCGTCATGGCGGCGTCGATGTCCTCGGCGATCTGTTGCATCGCCGGGCAACCCGAGTACGTCGGCGTAATCACGATCTCAAACGCCGCACTACCGCTGGCGTTTGTGACGACGCGCACGTCGCGCAGGATGCCGAGTTCACGAATCGACACAACCGGAATCTCCGGATCGGGCACCGCTTCGAGCGTCTGCCATGCGAGCGGCAGCGACGCCTCCGAGGCCGGCGTGAGCACGTCGGGCGCAACGGGGGGAGTGAGCGGCAGATTCATGGTCGTATCGGCGAAGTGAGCGACGAAGGGAGTGGCGAGCGAATTCATCGTAGGCATGACGTGCGCGGCGCGCGGTGGCTTACCAGGTCGCGCCGGGATGCTGGCGAGCCAGCCCCTGCATCTCGCCGAGCAGATAGCTCATGTGCTCGGAGTGATGACCGAACTTGCCCGTGCTCTCGAACGCGCCGCCGACCGGTGCGTCGAGCGTGGCTTCTTGCAGCGCGTCGCTCACCGTGGCTTGCCAAGTGTCCTTCAGGCTGGCCATCGCGACGCCGGTGCCGGCGGCGGCCACGGCGTCCTCCAGCACGTCCGGCTTGAAGATCTCGTTCATGTACGGCATCAGATAGTCGAGCGCGGCTTGCGCGCGGCGGTGCGATTCCTCGGTGCCGTCGCCGAAGCGCACCAGCCAGTCGCGCGCGTGGTGCAGGTGGTAATGCGCTTCCTTGACCGACTTGGCGGCGATGGCGGCGAGGTCCGGATCCATCGACTGCGTGAGGGCTTGCCACACTTCGACCATCAGGGCCGAGTAGAGGAAGTTGCGCACGATGGTCACGGCGTAGTCGCGCTCGGCGGCCGTCGTGCCGGCGGTCGGACCGTAGTGGGGCAGTTCGACCAGCGTCCAGTTGCGGAACGCGAATTCGTCGCGCCAGAAGGCGTAATCGTCTTCCTGTTTCGCGATGCCGGTCAGCGCGGTGTCGATCTTGGCGGCATGCTGATACAGCATGCGTGCCTGACCGATGAGATCGAGGCTCAGGTTGGTGAGCGCAATGTCTTCTTCCAGCACGGGGCCGTGACCGCACCATTCCGCATTGCGCTGACCGAGGATCAGCGCGTTGTCGGCGAGGCGCAGCAGATAGGACAAATGTTCCTGCGTCGGTTTCATGTTCTGGGGTCTCGCATGGGGCGCGCCGATCAACGCGGCGCGCTGCCGCTTACATGTGGTTCACTTCTTCCGGCAACTGGTAGAAGGTCGGATGGCGGTAGATCTTGTCGGCGGCCGGATCGAACAGCTCGGCCTTGTCTTCGGGGGCCGACGCCGTGATGGCGGCGGACGGCACGACCCAAAGGCTCACCCCTTCCTGGCGGCGCGTGTAGACGTCGCGCGCCATATGCAACGCCATCTCGGCGTCCGCGGCGTGCAGGCTACCGCAGTGTTTGTGTTCGAGGCCCATCTTGCTGCGCACGAACACTTCCCAGAGGGGCCATTCCTTGCTGCTTGCTTGCGTCATGATCGTTCCTGATGTCTTGTAAGGGGCTGCCGGTGACTGGGCGCGTGCGGGCTCAGGCGGCTTGCTTCTCGGCACGCTGGCGTTGTTTGGCGGCGTGCGCCAGGGCGGCGTCGCGCACCCAGGCGCCTTTTTCGTGGGCGGCCACGCGCGTGCCGACACGTTCCTTGTTGCACGGGCCGTCGCCGCCGACCACGCGCCAGAATTCGCTCCAGTCGATCTCGCCGTAGTCGTGTGCCTTGCGGGCCTCGTTCCACTTCAGATCCGGATCGGGAAAGCTCACGCCGAGCACCTTGGCCTGTTCGACGGCGGCGTCGACGAATTTCTGACGCAGATCGTCGTTCGAAATGCGCTTGATGCCCCACTGCATGGTTTGCGTGCTGTGGATCGAGTCCTTGTCGCTCGGGCCGAACATCATCAGCACCGGCCACCACCAGCGGTTCACGGCTTCCTGAACCATGTCGCGTTGGGCTTGCGTGCCGCTCATCATTGAGAGCAGGGCGTCGAAACCCTGACGCTGGTGGAACGACTCTTCCTTGCACACGCGGATCATGGCCCGCGCATACGGGCCGTACGAGCAGCGGCACAGCGGTACCTGGTTCATGATGGCGGCGCCGTCGACGAGCCAGCCGATCACGCCGACATCGGCCCAGGTGAGCGTCGGGTAATTGAAGATGCTGGAGTACTTGGCCTTGCCCGAGTGCAGCGCGTCGATCATCTGGTCGCGCGACGTGCCGAGCGTTTCGGCGGCGGAATACAGATAGAGGCCGTGGCCGGCCTCGTCCTGCACCTTGGCGAGCAGGATGGCCTTGCGCTTGAGGCTGGGCGCGCGCGAGATCCAGTTGCCTTCCGGCAGCATGCCGACGACTTCCGAGTGCGCGTGTTGCGAGATCTGGCGCACGAGCGTCTTGCGGTACTCGGCGGGCATGTAGTCCTGCGGCTCGATCTTCTGATCGGCGGCGACGCGGGCGTCGAAGCGGGCTTGTTGTGCCTGCTCCGCCTCGCTCAGGGCGCGCACACCCTTGGGGCTGTTGCCGGCCAGGTCGATGGCTTGCGTATACATAGAGGAAGGTCTCCGCGGCATGTAGGGATATGGAACGCATTATAAACCGACCGGCCGGTCGGTCAATAAATGTTTTCCATGAGATGGCGGAGATTGTTTGTTGCAGATATGGAGCGCCAGCGAAGGTGGGATTCGCCGCGCGCCGAAGGGGGGCGGGCGCGCGTGAGCGACTGGGGGGGGGGCGTGCGGTGACGCCGGAAAGCGAGAAGCGATGTCTCAGCGTGCGGATGCCGAGGCGCACCGCTTCAACGCCTCGACAAACGCCGCGGCGAGCGGCGACAGGGGGTCGCCGCGGCGCCATGCCACGCCCATCGGCGCGGGCAGCGGTGGAGGGCGCAAAGGCAGAATCGTGACGTCGCCCTTGTCGCGCAGGGCATGGGCCAGGCGGCTCGGCAGCACGGTAATCGCGTTGCAGGTTTGCAGCATCCCGAGCGCGAGGGAGACGGAAAACGCCTCGACGATCATGCCGGGCCCCGGCACGCCGTCCGCGAGAAATTGCGATTGCAGCGCGTGGCTGATCGGGGACTCCTTGGGCGGGAGCAGCCAAGGATAGCCGGCAACGTCGCGCCAGCCAAGTGCCGGCACTTGGGCAAGCGGATGCTCGCGACGGCAGATGACGAGCAGATCCTCGTGGAACAGCGGTTCCAGTTCGACCGCGCTGCGAAAATACTCCGGCACCAGACGTCCCACGACCAGATCGAAGCTGCCATCGTGGAGCCCCGCGGCCAGCCCGAAGGAACCACTCTCGCGCACGGTGATGACGCAACGCGGGTGGGACTCGGCCAGCAATGCGATCGCCTGCGGCAGGAGTTGAGGCATGGCGATGAACAGGGCGCCGACGACCAGGCTCTCGCGGTGCTCGTTCATCAGGTCTCGGAGTTCGTCCTCGGCCGAGCGGAGATTGCCAAGAATCATGCGGGCGTGGCGGGCCAGCGTCCGACCGAACGTCGTCGGCACCATGCCGGACGCGGTACGCTCGTAGAGCTTCACCCCCAGTAGGTCTTCCAGCGCAGCCAGTGTCTTGGAGAGCGCCGCGCGCGTGAGATTCAGGCGATCGGCGGCCTTCGTCAAGCTGTGCGTTTCATCGAGCACCGCCACAGCCTGGAGGTACTTGAGCTTGAGGCGCGACGGTGGCGCCTGACCGGTTCTGACATTCATTTTCGATCTCCATCAACGCGTTACCGGTAACGAGGCGACGGGCCCGTTCTGTACATTGCGCACCCATGAGTCTCGCGCTATTGGCCCGCCATCGGCGCCCCCGACTGCGTCAGCCGTGCGTCAACCAATGGTTGATGGCTGATTCCAACAATTCACCTTCCCGGCAATGACCTGAACCTACACTGGCCTGCCAGACACCCGATGCGGTGTCGGGCGCAGGCGGTCGAGGCCATGCCTTTCCGTCTAATAATTTTAAGTTTCAATTATATAAGCATAAAAAATAGTCGCATTCACGCGTCCCGAACACAACTCGGGGAGATGGCGGATGCGAAGCGGGCTGGCCCTATCGGGCAAGGGCCTGCGCAAAACCTGTCCTTGCCACGCATCCAGTTCAAATCAAGGGAGACAACGTGAATCATCACGGCATTTGGGTACGTTCATTCATCACCGCAGGCCTTCTGGGCGGTGCGCTCGCCAACCCTGCGCAGGCGCAGAGCCATATCGAGATCAGCGGACTGCTGGGCGCTGGCGTGGGCTACACGAGCAACGTTGGCGGGGGCGTTGCTGTGACGGCAAACCCTGGCGTTCTGCGGCCGAACGCCCTGATCTTTCGCGGCGATGAAGACCTCGGCGGCGGCAACCGTGCCGTGTTTTATCTCGGCTCGCTGTTCAGCATTGTCAACGGCAACGTGTTCGGCGGTCCGGGCAGTCTGTTTTCCCGCGAATCGTATGTCGGACTGGCGAATCGATACGGCACGGTGACCGTCGGGAATCAACGCGACTTCATGTTCGACAGCCTGACGTTGAACCGCTACCCGGGGAGCTTCTTCGAGGGATCCTACGCCGCCCATCAGGGGCCGTTCGCGAAGTTCGGCGTGTCGTATTCCTCGCAAGGGTCGTTCGACTTCGATCGCGTGAATGGCGAGGCGATCGCCAACACCGTCAAATTCAAAAGCGCCGATTTCTCGGGCCTGACGTTCGGCGCGATGTACGGCTTCGGCGGCGTGCCCGGAAGTTTCGGCCGATCCTCCGCCAGCAGTTTCGGCATCAATTACGACTACGCGAATGCTGGCATCGGTGCGGCGTACACGATGGTCAAGTCGCCGCAAACGAACAACGGCAACGATGGCATCCGCAATATCGGTCTCGGGGTCCGCTATGGGTTCGGCAAGGTGTTGATCTCGGCACTTGCCACCCTGTCCCGAAACACGGCGACCGGGGCGCAGATCAACGCCTTCGACGTGAGCGTTGGATACGACTTCACCGCCGCGTGGTACGCGAGCGCGACGTATACGCACATGCGCGGCAACGCCCAGCTGAACGACAACCGCGCCAATCAACTCACGTCCCTTGTCGGCTACCGGCTGTCGAAGCGTACGACGCTGTACGTCGACGCCGCGCTGCAAATCGCTTCAGGCAACGGTGCGATGGCGCAAGTGAACGCGTCGGCCGGCCCTGCGAGCGGCGGTCACCAGTTCGTCAGTACCGTCAGCATCCAACACACCTTTTGACGCGTCGTCGCCCCCAAGGAGGTCTGATATGAACAACGAGATGCAGCGAAACCGGCGCAATCTTCTCAAAGCCTGCGGCGCCGTGGCTGGCAGCATGATGGTTCCCGCGCTGCTGGCGCCGGTGTCGGCGGCGTTGCACGCGGCGGAACGGCCTTCGCAGCCTGCCCAGCCAGAGCGAGACGAGTTCATCTTGCGCGGTGGGTACGTGCTGACAATGGATTCGTCACTCGGCGAATTCCCCGTGGGCGACGTGCACGTAAAGGGCGGTGCCATCGTCGCCGTGGCCGCGCGCGTTGATCTGCCGAACGTGCGAATCATCGACGCGAGCCGTACGATCGTCATGCCGGGGTTCGTGGACACGCATCAACACATGTGGACGAGCCTGTTGCGCGGCTCCCTGCGCGGCGACGATCCGACCTTCGGCTATTTCCCGAGCAAGGCCCGTGCCGGTGCCGTCATGACGCCGGAGGACATCTACCACTCGGTGCGTTTCGGGTTGGCGCAGAACCTGATGTCCGGCATCACCACCGTGCACGACTTTTGTCACAACGTGCGCTCGCCAGCGCATGCGCGGGCGGATCTACAGGCGCTGGAGGATCTTGGCGTTCGCGCCCGATTCTCATACGGGCGCTTCGGCGAGCCGTCATCGCAGCCTATGGACTGGCAGGATGTCGAGCGAGTCCGGCAGGCGATATTGCCGAAGCGTCCGCGGCTGACATTGGGCGTTGTCGTCGCACCGGTGACGGAAAAAGACGGTTCGATGCGCGCCAGCGTATTCGATGATCTCAGCACGTCGATGGCGCATGCCCAGGCCATGCAGCTTCCTTACACGCTGCACTACGGGAATCTGACGCACGGCATTATCGACGTGATGGCCAGGCATCAATGGCTGAATTCGGACCTGCTGCTGGTGCATCCGCAAGGGTTCACGGCGGCGGAGCGCCAGACGCTCGCGGCATCGAACGTGCGCATCAGTATCGCGCCCGCCATCGAGCTGCAGTACTCCACGGTGAGAAGTGGATATACCCAATTTGCGGAAATGGAAGCGCTTCACGCGCAAATGGGGCTTTCGACCGATTCTTCGGCGGCATCGGCCAATGCCAACTTCTTCAACGAAATGCGGGCCCTGCTGTGGGCACACAAGTCGAGAAGCGACACGAACGTCAAACTTACGCCGCGCCGGTTGGTGGAACTCGCGACCATCGAGGGTGCGCGCACGCTCAATCTTGCCGATCGCACTGGGTCATTGTCCCCGGGAAAACGCGCCGACATCGTGCTTGTTCGCATGGATGACCTGGATATCGCCCCCGTATTCGACCCGTTCAATTCACTGGTGTATTCGGGGCAGCCGGAGAATGTCGATACGGTGATCGTGGACGGCCGCATTTTGCGGCAAGGCGGCCGGTTCCTTACGTTCGATGTTGGCGAGGTCGTTCGTAACGCCACCCGTTCGGCCGTGCGTTTGCGACGCGAGGCGGGATTGGCGTAGCGCGCTCGGCAGGCGGCTTGCGCATGCCGGTTTTCCGTCCAGGCGGACGACGGGCGTGCGCCGAGCCGACTGCGCGTCTTGGATGGGGGGCGAAGGTGAGGTTGAGGGCTAAGAGGGAAGGGTGATGCGTGAGAGGTGAGAGGCGAAAAGCGAGAAGTGCGAGGGGAGAGGGAGGATGGGTGAGGGGGAGGGGGAAGGTGTGGGCGGCGCTGCCGCCGAAGGGCGCGTTTCACGGCGCGCCAGCGTTAGATCGGGGCGCGGATTGGGGGCGCTACGGTTCAGGTTTTCGTGGGGGGGCGCACCGTTTCAAAGCAGGTCGTCGCTCGGCAGCAACGTGACGGCGCCTGCCACCGCATTGCGCCAGAATGACGCATAGGGTTCAACGTCGAAGGTGTGCGGTTGACCATTCTCCTCGCCGATCCAGCGCAGCGCCGGAAGCGTCGGCGGGGTGATCGGCGGTGGCGTGGCGTGGTTGGCGGGTGCCAACTCGACGCGAAAACTGGCATGGGGTGACGTCACCCGGTCGAAAATCCGTGCCATGTGCTCGGCAAAATCCGGGCTGTGGATCACGATCGCTAATTCCGTATTCAGACGCACCGACCGCGGGTCCAGATTAAACGAACCGAGGACGACGTCACGCCGGTCGATGACATAGACCTTGCCGTGCAGGCTGGCACGCGACGTGCTGCCGAACGAGACGCGTCGCAGCGAGCGGGCTCCGTTATTCGTGCGCATCGGCTTGAACTCGTATAGCGCGACGCCGGCTTGCAGCAACGCCGTGCGATAGCGTGCATAGCCGGCGTGGACTGCCACGACGTCGGTCGCCGCGAGAGAGTTCGTCAGCACGCGTACCTTGACGCCGCGCTGCGTGAGCGTCGACAGAAACCTTACGCCGCCGTCCAGCGGGACGAAGTACGGGGAAATGATCAGAACCTCTTGCTGGGCATTCGCCGCCAACTGGCGCAGCTTGTGTCCGGGTGCGCTCTGGGTCTCGGCGGCAGGGGTGTCTATTTTGTCGGGACCGTCGGCCGCAAGCTCGGCGGGCGCCCAGAAGAGCGGGAGCTTGCCGTTGTGCAGACGCTCGGCGAGCGGGGGCGGGTGAAGCGCCAGATGTCCCGCGGGCGTTCGGTCGGTGTCGCGCCAGTGGCGTGCCAACGCGTCGCGCGTGGCGTCGAGCGTTGCTTCGTCGATCTTCGACTGAACCTGCTTGAGCGGATAAGACTGTTGGCTCGTCCAGAAGTGGTCGAAGCTACGGGAGACGGCGTCGACGATCGGGCCGGCACAGAGCAGATCGAAGTCGCGGAAGGACAATTCGGGATTGGCGTCGAAATACTCATCGCCCAGATTGCGGCCGCCCACGATGGCCAGCTGATTGTCGGCGACCAGCGCCTTGTTGTGCATGCGGCGGTTGAGCTGGTCGAACCGGGTGAGCAGATTGCCCGCTCGTTCGATAAGCGTGGTGTCGCGGGTGCCGAATGGGTTGAAGACGCGGATCTCGATGTTGGGATGTTGATCGAGCGCCGCAAACGCCGGGTCGGTATGGCGACGGTTGATGTCGTCGACCAGCATGCGTATGCGTACGCCGCGGTTGGCGGCGTCGAGCAGCGCCTGGAGCAGGAGGCGGCCGGTGACGTCCTCGCCGGCGCTGTAGTACTGAACGTCCAGACTGTGCTGTGCGGCCTGAACCAGTGCGAGGCGGGTGGTGAATGCGTCGGAGCCGGTGGCGAGGAGTTGGAAGCCGGACTGGCCCGAATGGGCGCGGACGGCCGTGGCCAGGGTGCTGGCGAGCGTGCCGGGCGTAGCGGCCGAGGTATGGCTCGTCCAATGAGACGGCTCGGGAGGTGGACGCACCGAACTGCAGGCGGCAACGATGAGTGCGAGCGGGAGAAGCGTGGCCAGGCGCCGCAGGACATCGAGAGAGCGCGACGGAAGGATGCGCGAATGGACCATCTCGAACGCTCTATATATAAGTATAGGAAGGGAAGAGACCCGGGTCGCTGCGTCGCCTTTCCCTATGGGCAAGGTTCCGGCAAGGATAGGCGATTTCGATGGTTACGTCCCGGTGGGATGCCGGACCGATCGTGGATCGGTGTCCTCCATGTGACCCGCGCCGTGGATCTCGGCCCGCTCGAATCGCTGTCTTTTTTGCCCGGCCCCGACCTTTTTCAAATTATTTTCACAAA
>NZ_KB290548.1:0-268 GCF_000282835.1 Pandoraea sp. B-6
CGAGCTGCAGGGCGAGGCCGCGAGCGAGCGCGTTTTGCGTAACGGGCACGCCGGCCGCGAGGGCAATGAGGGGCACGCGGCCCACGACGTCGGCCGGGTTGGCGAAGCCGCCCGCGGTCTGACTATCGAACGAGACGAGCTTCACGCCGTCTGCGTCGATGGGTTGGCCCGGCGCGAGCGCCTTGGCCGCCACCACGGCCGGATAGCGCTGCGTGAGCGTCTGGGTTACCGGTGAAGGCGTCGCGGCCGGGGCCGGCGCGGTGGGCGG
>NZ_KB290548.1:278-4587 GCF_000282835.1 Pandoraea sp. B-6
ACGTGCCGAGACGCAGCGCGAACAGCGCGAGCAACACACCGGCGACAACCAACACAGCAGCAAGAATCTTGGTGGCTTTGTTCATGGCTTGGGGCCTGAAGGCCGTTCAGTCACAACTTGCGGGACGCCGGCGAACCGACGGCATGACAACCTGGCATAACCGCACATCTCATTTGGGCGCTCGGGGCGAATGTTCGTGGCACCTGCGCGCCGCTCTCCTGTAATGCTCGCGTCTCTCATTTAGCTGCCGCCCAACGTCGATGTGTCGAGCGTGATCGCGGCCGTCCCGACAATGTTTTGCGGCACGAGCGCTCCCAGCCCCGGCCAATTGACGGTCATCGGCTGGGTCAGCGTCAACGTGACGTGAACGATGCATTGCGAACTGGCGCTGGTGCCCGACGCCGGACACGGGTAGGTCGCGTCGGGCGTAAAACCGGTGCTCACCGCCGACGCCGACGGCCAGGTCAACGTGGTGTTGATCGCCTGCGTGGCGTATCCCTGGCGCTGCGCCATGGTGCCGGCGCGCAGCATGGCGCGGCCAGCCTCGGAGGCGGCCTGCGTCAGCATCTGCCGGGCAAGAATGGTGATGGAGAACGCGACGGCAACATAGAACGCGGGCAGCAGGATCATCAGGATGAGCATGAATTCCAGCGCGGCGACGCCACGCGAGCGCGTGCCTCGCAACCCTGACCCTGCCCGTGCCCCAAACCGCTTCATGACGATGCTCCCCGTCGCTCACGGCACTGTGTGGCCGTGTTTGGCGACGCATTGGTCATACTAATTTGCGCGGCGTCGCCCGCGCCTCTCGTTATTTCGGTGCCGCTTGCCGCCGCACTCGTCATTGCCTGTCTTCACCTGTGGCATGTGTCGTGGAGACCCGCACGACCTGCCGCTGCCTGACTCAATGCAACCTTTGTTACGACCGCACTTACCGCACTACAAGCGCCGCCGCTGCCAGATAGGCCCCGTAGGGCAATCCGATGCGTCCGGCTCGCCACTGCAGAACGCGTTGCCAGGCGGTGGAAGCGCTCAGGCCATCGCACCATCGCGATAGCCACTTCAACCGCAAGGTCAACAACACCAGCGCATGCCCCCCAGCCGCCACGCTGGCCAGGCACCAAACCGGCAGCAGCGCGGAATACCCCGCCACCAGCCCAATCAGCGCGAAAAGCTTGACATCGCCCGCCGCCATCACGTTGCGCCACCAAAAAGGTAGCAGTGCGATCAATCCCAACAGCGCGCCGAGCCCGTGAACCCACATGACCCGAGGCTCGCCATGCCACGCTCGCCATGCAATCCAGATCAGTGCCAGCCCTCCTACGCCCAACAGCCAGACATTCGGGATACGGCGCGCGACCAGATCGGTGATCACGATCGGCAGGCACAACAGCCACAGCAAGGTGAGCACGTTGCGTCTCGCGTCAGTGATTCACGGCGGACGTTGCGACCGACGTGAGGTTGCTGAACACATTCGTGAGCACGGTCGTCAAATTGGTGAACACCGTCGCGCCGACCAAGAGGGCGACGATGGCGGCCAGAATGCCGTACTCCAGCGCCGTGACCCCTGTCTGCCGGGACAGGCTGCGCTGCCGTCCGGCCTCCCCTGTTCGCTTTGCCCGCATGATTCGCGTCCTCGCGAATACTGCCGCCTGCCACCCTGAAGGACGCCAGAAAATTACGGTGTCCTTCCCAATATTGCCAACCACAATCTCGCCCCCCGTGCCACCACGCTCACGCCGGCGCCAAACAGGTCGCGATGCCGGAACGTCATGAACCGACGTTCGTGACGACCGACGTGATCTTCGAAAATACCGACGTGAATACCCCTGACAGGTTCGTATAAACCGCGCCACCGATCAGCACGGCCACGATCGCGGCGAGAATGCCGTACTCCAGTGCCGTGACCCCGCGTTCGTCGCGAGCAAACAGTCGAATGCGATTGCCGAGTTTCATATCACGCTCCCACTAAAAAGGCGCCAAGCGCCCGTTCGGACACAACGGAACATTGACGGCCTCTCGGTCGCCGACGCACGTGCGCCATATCGCTTATCAATGCTTGAGTTCGGCCTCGGATTCGTTGCGCCATCAGGCTTGCGAACCCCTTTTGCGTTGTACGCCAATATTTCTACGCTTGTCGATACCGCTTTTGTCGCGGCGTACGCTTTTTTTCGATGCTAATTTAAACCTGCAAACAAAAACTAGAGTCTTGCTTCCAATCACCCTGGAGAATGTAAGAAAGCGTTACATCGATGGATCAAACAATACTCCAAATCCAGATAATCCAACGCCCGCGAGGGAAAACCATGATGGGTGTCACGCCACACGTGCACGCGCAATACCTGTAGCACGCCGCTAAATATCGATTCATCTGATTCAACGGATTCACCCCGTGTTGTCGCTGTTGATCACCGTTGCACTTCGTTCAACACCCCCGCCTCCCGACATCCCCCGACACGCGCCTCGCCCAGAAACGAGATTCGGCTCGCCAGCGCCGCGACACGCCAGCATCCAGCCTTTGCGCGCCTTGCACGCTCAAGCGTCGCATGGCTTGGCAATTTACTTCGTATTTCTACACGACACCGACACCGGTCTCGCCGGGAACGTTACGTAACGTTCCCCGTAACACCCCCGTAACGGGAACGGCATTTCGACGAAAACCGCTCATTTTTCGATGGCGTTAACCCTGCCCCATCCCCCTTCCGAAGACGGTCGATCTCTCGATCCGAAAGATTCTTGTTTTCCGAAACGCAAGTAAATACAGGCTTTCCAGCCCGCCTCCGGAAAAACTAGAAGTTTTATTCAAACCCAGCCTTGGCGATTGGCACAGCTCTTGCGGATATCCCTGCATCGCAACGCTGAAGATCACCGGGGGACACCATGATCATTGGCAATACCAATCAAACGATGCCGCGCCCCGCCGTCCTGTCTGGCGGGCAGCAACGCATCGCGGCAACGCAGCGCAGCGCTGCTGCCGAGAACGATCGTAGAGGCGCAAGCCCAGGGAGGGGCGGTGCAGAAGGCGGTGGCGTACGCGCCACCGCCACACCGACCGATTCGCCCATCGCCGCTCGCGCCGACCACACGCATTCGGCCCACGCGATGACGGGCCCCGATAGCGCGATCGTCAACGCGCTCCTGTTCGCACTCATCGCACAACGCATGAACAGCCGATTGGCAGCGCAAGACGCGCTCGCCTGACCAACGATACAGACCAGAGGACATCATCATGAAAAACATTCAACGCCATCTTCTCGCTTCCGCCTGCCTGCTCGCGATCGTCACGATGACCGGCTGCGCGAGTTCGGGCTCCGGCGGAACCAGCGGGTCGCTCGGCGATAGCGGCACCAGCGCCGGCACCGGCGGCGGCGGCGGCGGAACGGGCGCCGGCACGGTGACCGACGGTTCGGGCCTCAGCGGCAATGGCGGCGGCGGAAGTGGGAACGGAAGCGGCGGCAATGGAGACGGCAGCGGGAACGGCGGCACCGGAAGCAGCGCCGCGACCAACCCGATCGGCACCGTGGCCGCCACTGCGAGCACGGGTGTCGTGACGCAAGTCGGCAAGACCGTTAGCGATCTGGGCACCACGCTGGCCGGCACGCAACTGCCGCTGGTCAGCACGCAAACGCAAAGTGGTCTCGCCGGCGCCGCCGTCTCGACCGGCAACGCTGTGCAGACCCTTGGCAATGGCCTCACGAACGGTCTCGGCAAGCTGGGTTCGGTGAGCGATCCGCTCAATCCGACGCTCGCCAGCGTGGGCGGCGCGGTCACCGACCTCGGCACGGCCGGCACGCAACTGGGTAGCGCCGTCGCCGGCCTCGGGCAGACCGGTCCGCTGGCTAATACGCCGGTCAATGGCGTAACTACGCTGCTTGGCGGTGTCGTGACGTCGGTAGGCATGGCAGGCCAAAGCCTCGGCAGCGGTTTGACGCAGACGATCACGAGCGGCCCGGTGCAGCAACTGACCACATCGCTCTCGTCGGCCATCACGCCGATCACGAACGTCGTGACCAATACCACGCAAACGGTCGGTAACACGACAGGCCTCGGCACACCGGTTTCCGGACTGCTGGCGCAAATCGGCGGCGGCCTGGCCGGTGTCGGCACGCAGATCGCCGGTCAGCTCAACAATCCGGTGGCCACGGACGTCGGCGGCATCGTGGCGGGCGTGGGTAACACGGTGGCCAGCCTGGGCGGCGCGGTCCACGGCACCCCGACGAGCACCAACCCCCTCGCCCCGCTCACCTCGCTCCTTGGCGGGCTGCCCGGTGGCCTCGGTGGTGGCGCTGGCGCCGGCCCGCTGGCTCCGGTC
>NZ_KB290549.1:0-24318 GCF_000282835.1 Pandoraea sp. B-6
GCTCACGCCCGCGGCCTACCGCGCGGCGCTCCAGGCGCTGGTCGGTTTCGAACAGCGCGCCGCACTCGCGCGTCTTGCCGTGCCGGTGCTGCTGATCGCCGGTGAGCACGACGCCAACGCGCCGGCGAAAGTCATGGCGCGCATGGCCGACGCCATCCCGGCGGCGCGCTACGTTTGCCTGCCCGGCGCCGGGCATCTCATGAATCTGACGCATCCGGCGGAATTCAATGCCGAGGTGCGCGCCTTCCTCGAATCACTCTAGGAGACCACCGTGGCCTATCAGCCCCCTTCGATCGTCGGCGAGCATCATCCGCTCACGGACAAGCAACGGCGCCTGCTGGCGCTGGCCGAGCAGGTGGGACGCGAGTCGCTCGCGCCGCGCGCCGCCCGCTGGGATCGCGAAGCGTCGTTCCCGTTCGAGAACTACGACGACATGCGCGCCGCCGGTTTGCTGAAGTTGTGCATTCCCGAATCGGACGGCGGCCTGGGCGCCGATTTCGCCACGTACATGATGGTCTCCGCCGAACTGGGCCGCCATTGCGGTGCGACGGCGCTTACGTTCAACATGCACACATGTTCGATGATGTGGACCGGCATTCTCGCCGACGATCTCGACATGACGCCCGAGCAACGCGCCGAGCATGCGCGCTATCGCGAGCATCACTTCGCGCGCGTGATCCAGGACGGGGCGATCTATGCGCAACCGTTCTCCGAGGGCAGCGCGGCCGCGGCGGGCAAGGCGCCGTTCGGCACGACGGCGACGAAAGTCGACGGCGGGTGGAAGATCAACGGACGCAAGATCTTCGCGTCGCTCTCGGGGGCGGCGAACTACTACGGCGTGCTGTGCACCGAAGACAAGCCCGAGTTGTCGATGAAGGACACGTTCTATATCGCGGTGCCCGGCGACGCCCCGGGCGTCACCGTGACCGGCGACTGGGATCCGCTCGGCATGCGCGGCACCGTCTCGCGCACGCTGCTTTTCAAGGATGTGTTCGTTCCCGACGAACTGCAATTGATGCCGCGCGGCGTTTACTATCAGGCCGCCAGCCGTTGGCCGCACATGTTCATGACGCTGGCCCCGACGTACATGGGTATCGCTCAGGCCGCGTACGATTTCACCGTGCGCTATTTGCGAGGGGAAGCCGAGGGCATGGGGGCGCCAGTCAAGCGTCGTATGTATCCGACCAAGCAGATTGCCGTCGCGCAGATGCACATCATGCTCGAGCAGACGCGCGCGCTTTTCCTGCGCGCGTTGCAGGACGGCCGGGCCGACCCGGGCAAGGAGGCGCGTCTGCGCGCCTATGCGGCGCAGTACACGATCATGGAGAATGCCAACGAGCTGTGCCGTCTGGCCATTCGTACGTGCGGCGGACAGTCGATGCTCAAGACGCTGCCGCTCGAACGCCTGTATCGTGATTCGCGTTGCGGTGCGCTGATGTTGCCCTGGACCGCGGAGCTGTGCCTCGATCGCATCGGCCGCGAGGCGCTTTACGAACCGGGCGAGCGCGACGAGTAAGCTACGCACTCACGCCTCACCGTCTCTCTTGTCACGGAGAATCAGTTGACGCCCTTTGTAGAAGCGCTTGCCCGTCACGCACGTGCCACGCCGCAGCGGCTGGCGCTGCGCTGCGGCGTTGGCGACGAAGCGCAGCAGACCGACTTCGCCGCACTTTGGCGCCGCA
This sequence comes from Pandoraea sp. B-6, assembly GCF_000282835.1. Taxonomy (NCBI): domain Bacteria; kingdom Pseudomonadati; phylum Pseudomonadota; class Betaproteobacteria; order Burkholderiales; family Burkholderiaceae; genus Pandoraea; species Pandoraea sp. B-6. The sequence goes on from NZ_KB290549.1 coordinate 1,683, forward strand.
TCGAACGTGTGGGCGGCCATCTGCGCGGCACGTGGCGGATCGCCCCGGGCGAGCGCGTCGCGTGCCTGGGGCTGAACGACGAGCTGCAACTGGCGCTGTTGTTCGCGTGCGCACGTGCCGGCGCCATCTTCCTGCCGCTGAATTTCCGTCTCGCCGTTCCCGAACTGGCGGCCATCGTGCGCCATGCCGGGGTGCGCGTGCTCTGGTCAGACGCGACGCACCGCGACATGGCCCGTCAGATTCGCGATGCGCTCGAAGTCACCGGCGACACCGAGCTGCCGCCACCGGCCATTGCGTCGATCGAAGGGCTGATCGCGGTGCCGTCGATCAAGCCGGTCGATTACCCGGACGTTGCCGCCGATGCCCCCGTGTTGCTCGCCTATACGTCGGGCACAACGGGCGAGCCCAAGGGGGCCTTGCACACACAGGCCGGGCTGCTGGCCAACGCCGAGGCCAGTTGGTGGGCGCACGAGATGCGTGCCGAAGACCACGTCCTCTCGACCTTGCCGATGTTCCACGTCGGCGGTTTGTGCATCCAGACGTTACCGGCGCTGTTGCGCGGGGCGAGCGTTACGTTGCATCCGCGCTTCGATCCGGCCGCCTGGATCACCGACGTGGCGAAACATCGGCCGACGCTGTCGTTGATGGTGCCCGCGACAATGCGCGCGGTGCAATGCCACCCGCTATGGCAGACGACCGATCTGTCCTCGTTGCGCGGCGTGATGGCCGGGTCCAGCGTTGTGCCGATGTCGGCCATCGACGCCTTCCATGCGCGCGGCATCCCGCTCGGGCAAGTCTATGGCGCGACCGAGACCGGGCCGGTGTCGATCGCGTTGCGCTTCGGCGAGGCGAAGGCACATCCCGGCACGGTTGGCCGGGCGTGCCCCGGCGTGGAAGTCCGCCTGACCGATGCCGCGGGCCGGCCGGTTCTCGCCGGAGAGGTTGGCGAGATTCTCGTGCGCGCGCCGAATGTGATGCGCGAGTACTGGCGCGCGCCGGACCACGCTTCATTTGAAGGCGGCTGGTTTCACTCCGGCGATCTGGCACGGTTGCGCGACGACGGCTGTTTCGAAGTCGTGGGTCGCAGCAAGGACATGATCATCTCGGGCGGCGAGAACATCTATCCGGCAGAAATTGAAAACGCGCTGGTCGACTGTCCGGGCGTGTTGGAGGCCGCTGTCGTCGGGGTGCCGGATGAGCGATGGGGCGAGGTGCCCGTTGCCGTCGTCGTGTCCGCGTCATCGGCGAGCGCGACGCAACAATCCGTGCTCGATTTCCTCGGCGCACGCATCGCTCGCTTCAAATTGCCGCGACGGGTGGTCATCGTCGACGCGCTGCCGAAGAGCGCCCTTGGGAAAGTACAGAAGCCGATTCTCATTGGGTGGTTATCGGCCGCCTCCGAATCGCAAACGTCGATGCTCGGTCGATAATAAAAAAGATCACCCGGTGTTCGCTGAAAAACGCCGAATCCCTTGTTTCATAAGGGGTTCGGCGTTTTTTTGTGCGTCGCTCGCGTAATGCGTAAGGGAAAATACCTATGCGTAATCCTTTGGTTTGTTACCATCGGGTGGGAATTCAATTTTTTACTTTGGGAATTGCGTCGCAAGATAGCGCCCATGTCGTCATCAACGGGGTAGCCCGCTGATTTCTTTGCTTTCTTTGGCTTTTTAAGACGATGGACACCACCGAAGCGCAATCGGTCTCAGAGCGCGTGTTGCAAGTGCTTGTGACGGTCGCACGTCATGGACGACCGATCGCGGCACGCGAGATCGCCGCGCAAACGAGCTTGCCGCTCTCTACCGTTTACCGCCACCTCGTGCCGCTCAAGAAGTGGGGCCTGGTGCAGGAGCACGCCCATGAGGCGCTCTACGAACCGGGCCCGGTCGGCGTGCAATTGGCGTGGGGTTTCGACCACAACTCGCATCTTGTCACTCAGGCACGCGAAGAAATCGAAGCCCTCGTGCAGCGCACCGGCGAGACCGTGGGTCTGCTGGTCGCCGCGAATGGCCAGGTCGTTTGCCTTGACATGCACGAGAGCGAGCAATCGCTGCGTTGCTCCTTTGCGAAGGGGCGTGCCCACCCGCTGGTGCATGGCGCTTCCGCCAAGGCGCTGCTCTCGTTCCTGCCGCAAGCCACGCGCGAGAGCTTGATCAGCCGACAACTGGCGGGCCAGCCGGTGGCGCAGGAGCGTCTGGTTGCGCAGGTCGAGGAGATCCGCAAGCAGCGGTATGCGGTGTCCGAAAGCGAAGTCGACTTCGGCGTCTGGGGCGTGTCGGCCCCGGTGTTCGCCGCCAAGGAGCGTCTGGAAGGCACCATCACCTTGATGGCGCCGGCCGTGCGTGTGGCTCAGCGCCACGATGAGCTGATTCGCCTCACGTTGGCGGCAGCCGAGCGTATTTCGAATCGATTGCAATACTTTTAACCGGTTATCCGACCGAGACTACACGAAGGAGTCCCAGATGAAATTGCGTCACATCCTGTTCACGATGGCGCTGGCCATCACCTGCTCGAGCAAGGTTTTCGCGGCCGACGACGTGCTGCGTGTCGCCACCGATGCGACCTTCCCGCCGTTCGAATACGTGGAAAACGGCAAGCGTACCGGGTTCGACGTCGAGATGATCGAAGCCCTCGGCAAGGTCATGGGCAAGAAGATCGAGTGGATCGACATCGATTTCAAGGGCCTGATCCCGGCCGTGCTGTCAAAGCGTGCCGACGTGGCTGCATCGGCGATCTATATCACCGACGAGCGCCTGAAGGTCGTGAATTTCACGCATCCGTACTACACCGGCGGTCTGGCGATTCTGGTCAAGGCTGACAACACGGCCATCAAGGAACCGGCCGACCTGAACGGCAAGAAGGTGTCGGTCCAGGTGGGCACGAAGTCGGTGCAGTTCCTGAAGGAAAGCTACCCGAAGGTCGAGCGCGTGGAAGTCGAGAAGAACGACCAGATGTTCGAACTCGTGAAGATTGGCCGCGCCGACGCCGCCGTGACCGGCAAGCCTGCGGCGCTGTTGTACGCCAAGGCGAACCCGGTCGTGAAGGTGCTCGACAAGACGCTGACGGTCGAGCGCTATGGTTTTGCCGTGCGCAAGGGCGACACCGAGCTGACCAACGAGATGAACAAGGCGCTTGAGAAGGTGCGTGCCGACGGCACCTACGCCGCGCTGGTCACCAAGTACTTCGGTGCTGCGAAGTAAGTTTTTCACCAACGTAATGCCAACGTAATACCGGGCGGGTGGATCGTCGCCCCGAATGGGGAGACGGCGCCCGCCGACGCAATAAAGCCGTAGAGCTACTGACGGAGTACGCATGGAACTCGATTTTTCGCCGGTGTGGGCCAACTGGCAAGACCTCGCGCGGGGCGCGCTCGTGACCGTCGAGGTAACGGCCTGCGCGCTGGCGCTGGGCTGCGTGTTGGGTTTGCTGATCGGCATGGGCCGCCTGAACCCGGCGCATCGCATTCGCTACAGCATTTGTACCGCCTACGTCACATTCATTCGCGGTACGCCGCTGCTGGTGCAACTCTTCATTTTGTTCTTCGGCCTGCCGCAGTTCAACATTCTGCTGCCGGCATTCCTGTGCGGTGTACTGGGCCTGGGCATCTATAGCGGCGCCTACGTCTCGGAAATTGTGCGTGGTGCCATCCAGTCGATCGAACGTGGTCAGATGGAAGCCGCCCGCTCGCTCGGCATGCCTTACGGCATGGCCATGCGTTCGGTGATTCTGCCGCAGGCGATCGTGCGCATGATCCCGCCGCTGGGCAATGAATTCATCGCGCTGATCAAGAACTCTGCGCTGGTGTCGCTGCTCACGATTCACGACGTGATGCACGAAGGCCAGAAGATCATCAGCGTGTCGTACCGCTCGCTCGAAGTGTATCTGGCGATTGCGTTTGTCTATCTGATTCTGACCGGCACCACCACGCTGCTGCTGCAGCGCGCCGAGAAGTCCCTGCGTGCCGGAGGTGCCGTGCAATGAACGAAGCGAAGAAGGAATTCGGCGCGCCTATCCTGAAGATCGAAGGACTGGGCAAGGCTTACGGTAGCCTTCAGGTACTCAAGGGCATCGATTTCGAAGTCGATGCGCGCCAGGTGGTCGTTGTCATCGGCCCGAGCGGCTCGGGCAAGAGTACGTTCCTGCGCTGCTGCAACGGGCTGGAGACGGCCGAGCAGGGCACGATCGAGATTGTCGGCCACAAGCTCGTCGATCACGGCAAGATGATGGGCGAGAACGCCCTCAATCAACTGCGCACCGAAGTGGGCATGGTGTTCCAGTCGTTCAATCTGTTCCCGCACTTGACGGTGCTCGAGAACGTGACGCTCGCGCCGCGCAAGCTGCGCGGCATGAAGGCCGCCGAGGCCGAGACACTGGCCCGCGAACTGCTCGCAAAGGTGGGGCTGGCTGCAAAGGCGGACGTCTTCCCCGGCACGCTCTCGGGCGGCCAGAAGCAGCGTGTGGCGATTGCCCGCGCGCTGGCCATGCAGCCGCAGGTCATGTTGTTCGACGAGCCGACGTCGGCGCTCGATCCGGAACTGGTGGGCGAAGTCCTGCAAGTGATGAAGACGCTGGCGAACGACGGCATGACGATGCTCGTCGTCACGCATGAGATGGGGTTCGCACGCGAAGTGGCGGATGTCGTGGTGGTGATGGACCAGGGCCGGATCATCGAAGCCGGGTCGCCCGAGCAGATCTTCACCGCGCCGCGCGAAGCGCGTACGCGGGAGTTTCTGCAAGCGGTTATTGCACGGTAAGGCAAGGCAGGCAAAACGTATGACAATCGATCGAACGGTCTGGCAAGGCCGCGTGGATACCGGTGAAGCCGGCCACACCCTGCGTCTGCATCAGGTGCTGCGCGACTACGACGCGTCGCAGGTCGCGGGTGGCGCCGTTGTGCTGGGGTTTTGCAGTGACGAAGGCGTACGCCGGAATCACGGACGTTTGGGCGCCGTCGCCGGCCCGGACATGCTGCGTCGCGCGCTGGCGAGCTTGCCTGTGCAGGGCTCGCCCGCGGTGTTCGACGGCGGCAATATTGTGTGTGCCGACGGCCGGCTCGAAGCGGCGCAGGCCGCGCTCGGCCATCGCGTGGCCGAGGTACTGGCGGCGGGCGCCCGTCCGGTGGTACTGGGCGGCGGACACGAGATCGCCTACGGCACATTCCTTGGCGTGGCCGAGCATTTCGGCGACCGCCTGCGCGACGAGCCGATCCTGATCCTCAACTTCGACGCCCACTTCGATTTGCGTGCCCAGCCGAGCGCCAGTTCGGGGACCCCCTTCTGGCAAATCTCGCAGTGGCTCGCGGGCCGACAGGCGCCTTTCCGCTACGCGTGTCTTGGCGTGAGCCGTTACAGCAATACCGACGCACTGTTCGAGCGGGCGGCGGCGTTGCAGGTGGACTATTGGCTCGATGAGGCCATGTTGGCGCATCGTCTGCCGGAGATGTGTGAACGACTCGATGCAATGCTCGCCGAGGTGAGCCACGTGTACCTGACCATCGACATGGACGTTTTGCCGGGCGAGAAGGCGCCGGGGGTGTCGGCGCCGGCGGCTCATGGCGTGGCGCTCGAAGTGGTCGAGGCGCTGATCGGTGTGGTGCGTCGTTCGGGCAAGCTGCGCGTGGCGGATATCGCCGAGTACAACCCGACGTACGACCGCGACGGTCTCACGGCCCGCGTCGGTGCGCGTCTGCTGCATCCGCTCATCACGCAATTTCAGTGCTAGGTCGTTAGTCATGCGCGGGCGCGACATGCGGGCCGCATAGGGTTATTTGCGCCGTTCACCGGACTTCTGCGCGACAATAGGGCGGGCGATCGAACCATGGATCGCCCGCCCTATTGGTTTGGTGCGCCGCGGCAAAATCATAGTCGACAAGCGAGGTCATGATGACAGAGCAGACGAACTCCCTGAGCAATACCCATATGGAAGTTGCCACGCTGGCCGGTGGTTGTTTCTGGTGCCTCGAGGCCTGCTACCAGCAGCTCGATGGCGTCAAGTCCGTAGTCTCGGGCTACGAGGGCGGTCATGTCGACAACCCGACCTACGAGCAAGTCTGCGAGGGCGAGACCGGTCACGCGGAAGTGGTGCGGCTGACGTACGACCCCGGCGTCGTCACGTTTGAGGAACTGCTGATCGTGTTCTTCCAGATCCACGATCCGACGACCGTCAATCGCCAGGGCAACGACATCGGCACGCAGTATCGCTCCGCCATCTTCTATCAGGACGAGGCGCAGAAAACGGCGGCAGAACATCTCATCGCCGAGTTGATGGCCGAGATGACCTATGCGCATCCGATCGTCACGCAAGTGGTGCCCGCGCAGACGTTCTGGCCCGCCGAAGCGTATCACCAGAATTACTTCCGCCAGCATCCCGATCAGGGCTACTGCGCGTATGTCGTGGCGCCGAAGCTCAAGAAATTCCGCGAGAAGTTTGCGCGCAGGCTCAAGACGGCGGCTTAACGCGGACCGCGGGCGCTCAACGGGCGCTCAACGGGCGTTCGGCGGGCGTTCGGCGGGCGTTGCTCGGGAGGCTTGGCCGACGGACCGTGCCGTTGCGGACCGGGCATCGCCTGGCGCGACTCGCCGCGTAATTCAGCGACGCGCGGGGCGCGCCCGCCGTCGAAGCGCATTGGCGTGTCATCCAACGATACGCACGGGCGCGTCTGCGGTTTCGGCGAACAATATCAGGCAAGGCTCGCCGACGTCGGCGGCATGCGCGTAGGCGGCGTCGAGGCTGTCGAAGTAAAACGCTTCGGCGGCGCGCGGTACCTGTTGCGTGACGATCTCGAAGCGATGGTGATCGAAGCGAATGTCTAGATACGTAACGCTCCCGTAGCACCAAACCACATAGCCAGCAAATGGCAACGTAGCGGGCAGTGGGGGAAGTGCTGGGGGTGGGAGCGTCGCGTGCGGCGCGTCGCCCGACGCCGCAGCGGCCTGCGTCTCCAGCCAGCGTCGATAGTCGTTGCGCACGGGGCGATGTCTCATGGGCGTATCTCCTGATGGGGGCCAACGACGGGCGATGATCGGCAAACGCGGTCAACGACCGGGACACACTCATGATGCCGAGTGCGTATGCCGTTGGGCTAAAGGAGTCTCCGAAAGAGGTATCGGACAACGCCGCGTTCTGGCGAAACGAGGGCGGCGACGCGCGGTGGGGCGGTAGCCGTGTTCGTGAATGTGACTCGATCTGCCGTTGAATTTTCTTCGAAGACAGTTGCCATCGTGGATTTCGCACGGTCGGATCCCCGCCCGCCGGGGCATCGCGGGCGATAGGGCCCGGAAACCCGCGCCGCGCCTAACCGTTCATATGTTCATTAATTTTCACGTAAAATGGCGGCTCCCCTCCATGTAGTCTTCAGGTAGCCCGCCGTGCGCCCCCTGCCTTTTCGCGATGCGTTGATGGCCATGATTGGCATTGCGCTCGTCAACATGCTGGTCGCTCTCGACCAGACCGTCGTCAGTACTGCATTGCCGTCCATCGTCGCCGAACTCAAGGGCTTTGAGTATTACGCCTGGATCGCGAGCATTTACCTGCTGGCCTCCGTCGTGACCGTGCCGGTGTTCGGAAGACTTGGCGATTACTTCGGTCGTCGCCGGTTCGTGATCGCCTCGGTGCTGACCTTTACCGTCGCCTCGGTGCTTTGCGGTCTGGCCCCCAACATGCCGTTCCTCGTTTTCGCGCGCGGATTGCAGGGGATCGGTGGCGGCATGATGGTCGGTACCGCTTTCGCCTCCGTGCCCGACCTGTTCCCGGACGCTCGCTCGCGCGTGCGCTGGCAGGTCGTGATCACCACGGCCTATGGCATCGGCACGGCGGCGGGGCCATCGCTGGGGGGCCTGCTCTCCGAGCATTTCGGCTGGCGCTCGACATTTTTCGTGAACCTGCCGGTCGGTCTGGCGGCGCTGTATTTCGTCTGGCGATACCTGCCCAAGTTTCCGTCGGCACATCAAGGCGACGTGCGCGTCGACTGGCGTGGCGCACTGTGGATCGCCGTCGTACTCGGCGGCTTTCAGGTGTTCATCGAGAACTTACCGGCCCATGGCGTATCGCTCGGGAATGGGCTGTTGATTGCCGGGGTTGCGATCGGCTTCTGGGTATTGCTGCGCACGGAACGGCGCGCCACCCATCCCATCGTGCCGCTCGACATGTTCCGTCACCCGCAGCTCGTGGTGCTCTTCACATTGTCGGTGCTGATCGGCTTCGTGATGTACTCGCTGATCTTCTTCGCGCCATTGCTGTTGCAGGGCGGCTTCGGTCTCAGCCCGCAGGCGGCCGGCTTGATCGCGACACCGCTCGCCGCGTGCATCGCGCTGGGCAGCTTCATCAATACGCCGATCGTGGTGCGCCTGTCGCGTCCGACCAACATGCTGATCCTCGGGTTCTGTCTGCTGGCCGTGGCCTCGGCCGGGGTGGGGCTGTCCCATCGCGTGACGTCGCACGGCATGATCGCCCTGATGATGGGCTGTGCGGGCATTGGCATCGGCTTCATCCTGAACAACATGAACGTGTTCGGGCAGGAAATCGCCGGGCGCGAACGTTTCGGCATCACCACCGCGCTGTTGCAGTCGACGCGCATGGTCGGCGGCATGCTCGGCACGACGATTGTGGGCACGCTGGTCAATCACTGGTATGCCAACGGGGTGGCCGGTGTGGTGTCGGGTTACGACGGTACGCCGGCGGCCCATGCCGTCGGGCGCGCGCTCGACCCGCGCATCCTGATCGATCCGGTCCTGCGTGCCGACCTGTTGACCGATCTGCGGGCCATGGGAATCGACGGCATGCCGCTGGTCGAAACCGCTCGCCAGACGCTCGTGAACGCCGTCCACGCGGGGGTGCTGCTCACGGGCATCGCGGCGATTGCCGCCGCATTGCTGGTGCGCCGTATCCGGCAGATTCAGTTTCCCAAGCGACACGATCGCTCGGCCGTGGCCGCACCCGAATAAGCCGAGAACCGTTCGGCGTTGTCCGAACGGACTTCGCCGGGTGTCTGAAAGCCAAAGCATGGGGTGAGAGAACCCCCCGTCAAAATGCCGGCTCGGTCGCGACCTCGTTTACAATGCGCGGTGTTTGCCGGGTGAGCCGGCATCTCCGATTTTTGTGAACGAGGTTTCCATGATCATCAAGCCACGCGTGCGCGGCTTCATCTGCGTCACCACCCATCCTGTCGGCTGCGAGGCCAACGTCAAGCAACAGATCGCGTATGTGAAAGCGCAGGGTGCGATTGCGAACGGCCCGAAAAAGGTGCTCGTGATCGGTGCGTCGACCGGCTACGGCCTGGCCGCGCGCATTACCGCCGCCTTCGGCAGCGACGCCGCAACGCTGGGGGTGTTCTTCGAGCGCGCCGGCAGCGAGACCAAGCCGGGAACGCCCGGTTGGTACAACACGGCCGCGTTCGACAAGTTCGCCACCGAGAAGGGGCTGTACGCGAAGAGCATCAACGGCGACGCCTTCTCCAAGGAAATCAAGGCCAAGACCATCGAGACGATCAAGCAGGATCTCGGTCAGGTCGATCTGGTCGTCTACAGCCTGGCGTCGCCGCGCCGCACGCATCCGGAAACGGGGCAGGTGTTCAGCTCGGTACTCAAGCCGGTGGGCAAGTCGGTGACGTTGCGCGGTATCGATACCGACAAGGAAGTCGTCAAGGCGTCGGTGTTCGAACCGGCCACGCAGGAAGAGATCGACAACACGGTGGCCGTCATGGGCGGCGAAGACTGGCAGATGTGGATCGACGCGCTCGCCGACGCGGGCGTGCTCGCCCCGGGCGCCAAGACCACGGCGTTCACGTATCTCGGCGAGAAGCTCACGCACGACATCTACTGGAATGGGTCCATTGGCGCGGCCAAAAAGGATCTCGACGAGAAGGTGCTGGGCCTTCGCGCCAAACTCGCGGCCAGCGGCGGCGACGCGCGCGTGGCCGTGCTCAAGGCGCTGGTCACGCAAGCCAGCTCGGCCATCCCGATGATGCCGCTCTACCTCTCGCTGCTGTTCAAGGTGATGAAGGCCAAGGGCACGCATGAGGGTTGCATCGAGCAGATCTACGGCCTGTACAAGGACAGCCTGTATGGCGCGACGCCAAAGCTCGACGACGAAGGCCGTGTGCGCACCGATCAGAAGGAGCTTTCGCCCGACGTGCAAGCTGAAGTCGCAGCACTGTGGGACAAGGTGACCGACGAGAACCTGTATGACCTCACGGACTTCGCCGGCTACAAGCACGAATTCCTGCGCTTGTTTGGATTCGAGATCGACGGTGTGGATTACGAGGCCGACGTGAATCCGGACGTGCCGATTCCGCATCTCGTGGCGTAAAGCGTAAGGGCGTCCGGGAGCGTTCAAGCTCTTCCCGGGACGTTCAGCCGCTTCGCAGTGCAATCACGATGGCCCGAGTTCGGCGCAGATGCCGGCTCGGGCCATTGTCGTTTTCGCGAGGGGTGCGTGCCGCGTGCCGAGCGTGGCGTGGTTGTGCCTTCACGTCTTCACGCCGTTCCGTCGTCGCATCGGGCAGGCCATCGTCACTCCGCGCTGGCGAGCGACGGTGTCGAAGTCAACTCGACGATACGTTCGGCCAGCGCGCGGCACGACAGCGGTGACGAGCCTTCGGCCTTGTTGTTGACGATCACGTACACGGGATGGCCAGCGAGGGCGTAGTGGGCGGCCAGCGCGGCCAGCACGTCGCGCGTGACCGGGTCGGGATCGACAATCTTGTCGAACGGCGCATATTTCGCCTTGGCTTGCTCGTAGCGATGGCCACTGTTCAGATTCCAGCGCACCACGAGTGGCCCGGCGCCCGCTTCGTCGAGCATCGCCAGTGCCGCGGCCTGCCGTTCCACATGCGGCATCCGCGCGTGCAGGCCGAGGCAATAGCGCACCCCCAACGGCCCGAGCGAGCGCATGAGACGCGGCGTGAGCAACGCGCCGTCGCGAATTTCCAGTGCGTAGCACGGCCCGGGAGCGGCGAGGCCTTCGGGTGTAGTGTCCCCCTGCGGCAGTGGCGGCAGCGCGGCGAAGAACGCTTCGATACGGTGAATCAGGGCGGGGATGTCGCGCAGCAGATCCGACGGCAAGGGCGACACTTGAAACACCAGCACGCCCGCCTTCGACCCGAGCCCGGTCAGGCACGGGGTCACGAACTGCTCGGCGGCAATTCGCGCGTCGAGAAAGCAGGGGTTCGCGCTCAGGCCTTCGCCTTTTTCTCCGCGCACGAGGGCGTCGGTCACGACGCTGGGCGCCTTGACCAGGAAGCGGAAGTCCTCCGGCACCTGCTGCGCGTACTTCTGATACTCGACAATCGACATCGGTTTGTAGAACGACCGGTCGATCCCCACGCAACGCAGCACCGGATGGCTCGCGTATGCGGTGAGCCCCTGACGCGAGAGCTTGGTGTCGCTGTAGTCGTCGTCCCAGACAATGCCTTTCCAGCCCGGGAACGACCACGACGAGGTGCCCAGGCGAATCGAGCCGGGTAGCCGCTCGCCCAACCGATGCACGTCGCCGGGAAGATCTGCCGCACCGACACCGCCGCGGCGTGTTTGACCGGCGCGAGGGGCGTGGCTTGCTGGTGCCTCGGTGTCGCCATCGACCTGCCTGGCACGTCCGCCTGTCGCGGGATCGTCAGGCGCCGTGCCAAACAGATCGAACTGGCTCATCGGTTCTCGTACATGTAACGGCGCGACCAGGGCAGACGCGTGGCGGATTGACCCGCCTTGCGGCAGACCACCTGATAGAGCGAGACGTGATCATGCTCGAACGCGTACGCGCAGCCCGCCAGGTACACGCGCCAGACGCGGAAGCGCTCTTCGCCCGCCAGTTCGCGCAGACGCGGGGCGTGCGCTTCAAAGCGCTCGGACCAGAGCGCGAGGGTGCGGGCATAGTGACGGCGCAGGCTTTCCACATCACTCGCTTCGAGTCCACCGCGCTGCATCGATTCGAGCGCGAGGCTGATGTGCGGCAACTCGCCGTTGGGGAACACGTACTTGTCGATGAAATCGCCGCCGCCCATCGCCGTCTCGCCGCTATCCGGATCGGTCGAGGTGATGCCATGGTTCATGGCGACGCCGTCGTCCGTGAGCAGCGACGCCATCTTGGCGAAGTAGTCTTTCAGGTTCTTGCGTCCAACGTGCTCGAACATCCCCACGCTCGTGATGCGATCGAACTGACCTTGCACGTCGCGATAATCCTGGATGCGGATTTCGATCCGATCCGTCAGGCCGAGTTTCCTGACCCGTTCGGTGGCCAGATCGAACTGATTCTGCGACAGCGTGATGCCGACACATTTCGCCCCGAACTTCTGCGCAGCGCGAATCACAAGGGCGCCCCAGCCGCAGCCGATATCGAGCAGTGTCTGCCCGGGCTGCAAGGCGATCTTGGTGAGAATGTGATCGATCTTCTTCTCTTGCGCCGTGTCGAGGTCTTCGTCGCCGTTCTCGAAGTAGGCACACGAATAGACCATGTTCTTGTCCAGCCAGAGCTGGTAGAACTCGTTCGACACGTCGTAGTGGAACTCGATCGAGCGCTTGTCGGACTTCTTGCTGTGCGTGTAGTGGCGCACCGCACGTTCCAGCGGGCCGAGCGTGGTGAGGCTGCTGCCGGCGAGGGCGTAACTCATGTCGATGACGTCGACGAGCTTGCCCTCGACGTCGATCTCGCCCTTCACATAGGCCTCGCCGAGATTGTCCAGGCTGGGACTCAACAGACGCGTCACGGCCGCGGGGCCATTGATGCGCAACGTTACGCTGGGGTTATCGAACGCGCCGAAATCGTAGTGCTGTCCATTCCAGAGCGCGAGGCGGATCGGCAGGTTGGAGGATGTCTTGACGCCGCTGACCCAGTTTTCGAGTTTTTTCTCCCACAACATGGATATGCTCCAAGTGTCACCAAAAAAACTTCATTCCGTAGCGCACGGCACAGTGACGTCTCCTCGTCAAACGGGCAGGCAGGCGTACCGCGTCGGCGTCGCCGACATCATGATTACGGGGACAGGCGCGCGACGCGCCAGGATCCGTCGGCAAGCTGGAAATATTTGATGCGATCGTGCAGGCGCGACTCGCGGCCCTGCCAGAATTCGAAGGTCTCCGGCAGGAGCCGGTAGCCCCCCCAATGGGGCGGTCGCGGCGGGGCGTCGCCGAACTGGCGCCGGAATTCCGCCTCGCGTTGCTCGATGATGCTGCGATCCGACACTTCGGCGCTCTGTACCGAGGCCCAGGCCCCCAGACGGGAGCCCACCGGGCGCGAATGATAATACGCGTCGCTCTGCGCTTCGCTCACCTTCTCGACACGGCCCTCGATGCGCACCTGGCGCTCGAGTTCGATCCAGTGGAACAGCAGGCAGCCGTAAGGCGTGGCCGCCAGTTCGCGGCCTTTGCGCGACTCGTAATTCGTGAAGAACGTGAATCCGTTTTCGTCCGCGCCCTTGATGAGTACGATGCGAGCGTCGGGCCGGCCGTCAGGCGTGACGGTGGCGAGCGTCATGGCATTGGGCTCGGGCAGTTGGGCCGCGAGCGCTTGCTCGAACCAGCGTCGGAATTGATCGAACGGGCTGGGCGCGACATCGGTCTCGGAAAGTGAGCCGAGGGCGTAATTTTTGCGCAGGTCCGCGAGAGAAAGCGTCTGGGTCACGACGATCGGTGTCGGTCTGTTGCGGGTGGGGTTGCGACACAGTATAGCGAAGACTCGGCGAACGTGCGCAAGAGGCGATTTGCCGCATTGCCGGCGCATCGATTCTCCGAATGCACCGTGGGACGGGCGATTCGCGTCATGTGCTTGATATTTAAGGAGTGAACTAATGGAGGGTGCGGTTGGCGCCATCCGCGACGTTGCGTGGCGCGGCAGCGACAATTCCCTAGCGCGGGCATGGGCATTGCGTTGACCGAGCGACGGCGACGTGATCGGCATGGGCGGTCAGGGCGTTTCGCGGCCCGGCCCGAACGTCGGGGCCGTGGCCGATGCGCGGGGTTCGCGCTGGCCGCCGGCCGGATTGCCGTTCGCGCCGGGCACCGGCTTGACCGCCGACGGATGGCGGCTGGGGGGACGCTTCAGGCTGGCGAGCAGTTCGCCGCAAGGGCTGTCCTTGCCCGGGCCGAGTTCGAGCAGTGGCACGAGTGCCGTGTACGGCGCGAGCACGCCCAGTGCGATCGCGCCCCCGGCGCGGGCGATCAGCGTGGGGACATTCACGCCGACGTCCGGATGCTTGAATGTGCCCCGCACATAGAGCGGCGAGCGCAAGGACAGGAGGCCGAAGTGCTTCGGCTCGGGCCGGATGGTCAGATTGAAGTGCTCGCGCTTGAGATCGACCTGTCCGGTAACGCCAATGCTCGTGTCGTCGGTGTCGACGACGAACGTACGCGCGTCCATGACACCGTCGCGCACGGCAAAGTCGGCGGCCGCGCATCGCATCTCGATCTGCTTGTCGCCGAAGAGTTTGGTGACGACGATATTACCGACGTTGAGCCCCAGATACTCCAGCAGCAGCTTGCTCATCGAGCCGCGGTCGATCAGTGTCTTGATCTCGCCATTCGACGAGCCGGCCAGCGCGGCAATCGAGTTGCCGGTCGCCGTGAGTGCGGCGTCGCCGTTGACCTCGCCGACGCTCGTCTTCATCAGATTGACGTCCGGCAGCAATTGCTTCATCTGCAGGTGGCGGAGCGAGACCTGCGAATCGACCTTCATCGGCGTGGTCTGCCCGTCGAGCACGAGGGTCGAGGTGATGCGTCCGCCCGCAACGCCGAATTCCAGTGGCCGGAGCGAGAGTACGCCGTCGTCGAGCACGAGATGGGTGACGAGGTTGTCGATCGGCAGGCGTTTGTCCTTGATGATCTTGCGGCCGGTGAACTGCACGTCGGCGTCGATGGCACGCCAGCGATCGGTCTTGAACGGGTCGACCGGCAGCACCTTGTCGGACGGCGGCGCCTTAGGCTTGCCCGTCAGATCGCCGCCGCCCGAAGGGTTCTGTGCGCCGACAAGCGGACCGAGATCGACCAGCCGCAATTGATTCGACACGACCGCGCCCTGCAGGATATTGCGCGGCTGCCGCTGACGAAAGACCAGGGTGCCGGACAGATCGCTCTGCCCGACCTTGCCCTGGAAGCGTTCATAACGCCACACGCCCGCCGTATGCAGCAGATGACCGTTGGTCTCGTAGGCCGGGGTTTGCGGCAGCAGCACGCCGGTAATCGGATACAGGTCGGCCATCGTCGGCCCGGACAGGCGCAGATGCATGTCGAGCGCGGAGAGCGTGGCCGGATTCGTGAACGTGCCAATGGCTGCGATCTGCGTGCGTCCGATGCGCACGTCGGCATCGAGCGGGAAGGGATCGCCGGTATCTTCGAGTGAGAGCACGTCGCCTGCGCGGGCGTGGCCGGTGACGGCGACCTTGCGAAAGGTGCCTTTGAGCGAAATGCCGATGCCGTAAGGTGCCTGGCCGTCGATGGTGGCGATGTTCGCGTTCAGATCGAGCTGCTGCGGCACGAGATTGGCGTGGACCTCACCGTCTTCGAGAATCAGGCGGCCGATGCGCAGTGTCCACGGCGACGGTTTGCCGTCGCCCTTCGTGAAGGTCCAGTTGTTTTGCCCGTCGGCCCGCTGCTCGATGAGCACCTTCGGCGCGGACAAGGCGACTTCGGGCAGAACCACGTGCTTGTCGAGCAGCGGCAGCCATTCAAGTGAGAACGTGAGCCGGCCCAGCGTGATCATGTTCGGCGCCTGGCTCCACGCAACATTGCCTAACACGATATCATTCGCGATCAGGCGAGGCCGCGGCAGCCAGCGCCCCAGCCCGGGGGCATTGGCGTTCGGGGCCAGCCAGTGCAGCGAGAGGTCGCCCCGGATGTCGAACGGACGACCGGTCGCGGTGCTCACCTCCCGGTTGATGAAGGGCCGGGCGTAGTTCCAGTCAAACCACGTGATGAACGCCGCGAATGCCAGCACGATGGCGACCATCGTGATCGCCAGCCATTTCAAGGACGTTACCCATCGCATCATGAACAGTACCCCGTCGAATATGTTTGCTCCGGTGCCCACTCCGCCACCGGAGGAAGATTTTGACGCCGGCCGCCGTTTCGGCGGCGTCGCGCGTTTGTACGGTAACGACGGTCTCGCGCGCCTGCGTGACGCGCACGTGGCCGTCATCGGCATTGGCGGCGTTGGCTCGTGGGTGGCCGAGGCACTGGCGCGCAGCGCCGTGGGCCGGCTCACGCTCATCGATCTCGATAACGTCGCCGAAAGCAATGCCAATCGTCAGGTGCATGCCCTCGACGGCAACTTCGGCAAGCCGAAGGTGACCGCGATGGCCGAGCGAATCCTGGCCATCAATCCCGCCTGCCAACTCACGCTGGTCGAGGACTTCGTTGCCCTGGACAACCTCGACGCCATGCTGGGCGGCGGCTTCGACTGGGTCGTCGACGCCATCGACAGCGTCCGCGTGAAGACGGCACTCATCGCGTGGTGCGTGGCGCATGCGCAGCGTCTGATCACCGTGGGTGGGGCCGGCGGTCAGATCGATCCGACACGCATCCGTATCGACGATCTCACCCGCACGATCCAGGATCCACTGTTGGCCAAAGTGCGCGCGCAATTACGCAAGCAACATGGTTTTGTCCGTGGGCCGAAAGCCAAGTTCAACGTACCCGCCGTGTACTCGGATGAGCCGTTGCAGTACCCGGAAGCGGCGTGCACCCCCGCTGAAGCGGCGAATGCCGTTGCGGGCCCACAGGGCCTGAACTGCGCCGGTTTCGGCTCGAGCGTGTGTGTCACGGCCACCTTCGGCATGGCGGCCGCCGCTTACGTTTTGACGCGAATCACGACGCGTGCCGCCTGAAAGCTTCGCTGACGTGCTCCTGTTGTACCAAGGTGTGCACGTCACGTCTGTAACCAAAAGTTACCAATCGAGGCCGATCTCTCGATCGAGACGACGATGTTTCGCCGTCTGAAATGACAATGGCCGGGATGGCTCCCGGCCATTGTCAACGCGGCGTCCACGTTTCTGAATGTCGTTACGGACGACGAGACAACTCGATGACGTGAATCGTTAGCGCAGTTCGCGGCGCAGCACCTTGCCGACCGGCGTCTTGGGCAGTTCCGTGCGGAACTCGATCACGTGCGGCACCTTGTAGTTCGTCAGGTGTTCGCGGCAGAAGTCGACGATGGCCTTCTCCGTCAGGTCCTGCGCCTTCTTGACGATCACGGCCTTCACCGCTTCGCCGGTACGCTCGCTCGGCACGCCGACGACGGCCGATTCGAGCACGCCCGGGCACATGGCCAACACGCTCTCCACCTCGTTCGGGTACACATTGAAGCCCGACACGATGATCATGTCCTTCTTGCGATCGGTGATGCGCACGTACCCTTGTTCGTCCATCGTGCCAATGTCGCCCGTGCGCAGCCAGCCGTCGGGCGTGACGGTCTTGGCGGTCTCGTCAGGGCGGTTCCAGTAGCCCTTCATGACTTGCGGGCCGCGCACACAGATTTCCCCTTCCTGTCCGAAGCCGAGCGCCTCGTTGGCATCGTTGCGGATACTCACCTCCGTCGACGAGATCGGCAGGCCGATGGAGCCGTTGAACTCGCTGCCGAGTGGGTTGATGCACACGGCGGGCGATGTCTCGGTCAGACCGTAAGCTTCGATCAGCGCATGGCCCGTGACCTTCTGCCAGCGCTCGGCCACCGCCCGTTGCACGGCGGCGCCGCCGCCGAGTGCGCATTTGAGTGCGCTGAAGTCGAGTTGGTCGAAGCCCGGGGTATTGAGCAGCCCGTTGAACAGCGTGTTGACGCCGGTCATGAACGTGAACCGCCACTTCCCCAATTCCTTCACGAAGCCGGGCATGTCGCGCGGGTTGGTAATCAGCAGGTTCAGTGCGCCCAGTTGGAGGAACACCAGGCAGTTCGCCGTCAGGCAGAAGATGTGATAGAGCGGCAGGGCGGTGACGATGATTTCCTTGCCTTCCTGGAGTCCCTCGCCGATCCAGGCGCGCGCCTGCAACATGTTGGCGATCATGTTGCGATGCGTGAGCATGGCGCCCTTGGCAACGCCGGTGGTGCCGCCCGTGTATTGCAGGAACGCGATGTCGTCGTGACCCAGTGGCACTTCCTGATGCGTGGCGCGTGCGCCGTTCGCCAGCGCGGTGCGGAACGGCACCGCGTGCGGGATGTGCCACTCGGGCACCATCTTCTTCACGTGGCGCACCACGTAGTTCACGATCCAGCGCTTCGGCGCGGGCACGAGGTCGCCGATGGCCGTCGTGATCACGTGCTTGACCGGCGTGTTGGGCAAGGCCTTTTGCAGCGTGGCGGCGAAGTTCTCGATCACGACGATGGCGCCGCAGCCGGCATCCTGGAGTTGATGCTCGAGTTCACCCGCGGTGTAGAGCGGATTGACGTTGACGACGACCATCCCGGCACGCAGGATGCCGAAGACGGCGACCGGGTATTGCAGCAGGTTCGGC
Organism: Pandoraea sp. B-6; assembly: GCF_000282835.1. Classification (NCBI taxonomy): domain Bacteria; kingdom Pseudomonadati; phylum Pseudomonadota; class Betaproteobacteria; order Burkholderiales; family Burkholderiaceae; genus Pandoraea; species Pandoraea sp. B-6. The sequence goes on from NZ_KB290549.1 coordinate 20,108, forward strand.
GACATGATTGCCACGCGCGAGCCGCGCTCGAGTCCGGGCAGGCTTTGCAGATACGCGGCGAAGTGGCGCGATTGGCGCTCGAGCTCGGCGAATGTCATCGTCACCCCGAGATTGGTGAACGACGGACGATTCGCGAACTTCCGGCAGCTCTGCAGGAACAGATCGTTCAGCGAACGATACGTGTTGACGTCGATCTCGGCCGGCACGCCGGGCGGATAGCTCTTGAGCCAGACTTTTTCCATGAGCGCCTCCTTGAATATGGTTTTTATCGCATCGTCGTCGCCGGGGGAAGAGCGTAGGCGCGCGGTGCGTGGTTTCGTCGCATTTTTCTTTTGGCCGCGCGAGAGAGGGAGCCGAACCGGTTGTCTTGCCGATCCGGTCTCGCGCGTGCGGCAAACGCGCCCTTCGACGCGCTGCAAAAAGCCGTAGCATACCGTGCTGTCGCGCATGGGCGCACATGGAAAGCCCTGATTCGACGCGGGTTTGCGTGGAGTAATTGCTCTAGCTGCAAAGACTTGCCAGTGCGGATGATTCCGCGCTAATCCCGCATGGAATGCGCGATACGGTAGGGAAATCGGAGTTATGACAAAAGAATTGCAAAAATCACTTGCGTGGTAGGCGGGTTTCTTACATAATTCTGTTCTCACGACGCGGCTGTAGCTCAGTTGGATAGAGTACTTGGCTACGAACCAAGGGGTCGTGGGTTCGAATCCTGCCAGCCGCGCCACTTATTTCGAGGGTCTCCTCACGGGGAGACCCTCCGTTTTTCGGGAGAGTCCTTCCCAGTGACGCGCCGCATGTCATGCACATTCGGCCCGCGTCGATGAGAAGGCGAACCGACAGCAGCAGCATCGCCTGATCGGGTCTCGCGTGTAGTAAATGCGGCTGTAGCTCAGTTGGATAGAGTACTTGGCTACGAACCAAGGGGTCGTGGGTTCGAATCCTGCCAGCCGCACCAACTCAGTTGGTAAAAACGCTCCAGACGCGAAAGCTTCTGGAGCGTTTTTTCATTGGCGCCGCCGAAAAGTACGTTGCCATGCGATGCCCGTCTTGCCTGCGCCGCCCGTCAAGATGACCGCGCCGCCCGATTGTCATCTTGTTCGGCGATGCATCGTATCGCGTGTCCCTTACCCCGTCGTCGAACCCGGCGTCGATCCCACCTGCCATCCCAGACCCAGCGCCTTCTGTAGCGTCACGAACGACTTGAGCAGTTGCGCATCGCCCGCGACCCGGTCCTGCTCGGCGGAAAAGCGCGTGCGTTCGGCATCGAGCCAATCGAGCGTGCTTGCGGTGCCGGCGCGATAACGTTGACGCGTGAGCGTTGCGGCCCGCGTGGCCGAGGCCTCCACACTGCGCAGACGGTATACGTTTTCGCGCTGATGCCCGTAACGTGCCAGTGCCACGTCGGCGTCGCGCAACGCGCTGAGCACGGCACTTTCATACTTCGCCTGCGCCTGATCGCGACCGGCCTTCGCGCCGTCGACGCTCGCCTGCACGCGTCCAAAATCGAGCACATTCCATTGCAGGCGCGGTAGCGTCATCCAGCTGAAGTTGTCTTTACGCACCAGATGGCCCGGATCCAGCGCCGAATATCCGAGTTCGCCCATGATCGAGAGCTTCGGAAACCAGTTGGCCGTTTGCACACCGATCTGGGCGTTCTGCGACGCCAGGCGACGTTCTGCCGCACGGATGTCCGGGCGTGCCTGCAACAACGCGGACGGATCGCCGATGGCGACCGTCTTCGGCACGCTCGGCAAGGCCCTGGGAACCGACAGCTCGGTGTCCAACGCACCCGGCGCACGGCCGGTGAGCAGCGCCAACTGATCGAGCGATTCGATGACGTCCGCTTCGAGCGGCAGCACGCGCGATTGCGTCTGTTCCACCTGCGTGATGAGTCGTTCGACGTCGAGTTCCGACGCGACGCCCCCCGCGCGACGCTGGCGGGTGAGATCGAGCATCTCGCCTTCGAGTTGTGCCGAGTCGCGCACCAGCGCCAGCCGTGCCTGCTGATCGCGCAAGGCGACGTAGGCCTGTGCGACTTCGGCGGCGAGTTGTACGTGGGCGTCCGCGAGATCCTCCGACGCCGCATCGGCGTCCGCGCTGGCGGCCTCGACAGCGCGTCGCGTGCCGCCGAACAGATCGATCTCCCAACTCGCGTCGAACCCGGCGAGATACAAGTCGAGCGGGCCGCGACCACTGCCGCTGCCGCCATTTCCGCCATTGCCGCCAAGCAGGCTCAGATCGGGCGAGCGCGTGCGCAGCGTCGCGAGATCGAGTCCCGCCTTGGGCAGCAGGTCGGCCTGATGATTGCGCAGGCTCGCGCGAGACTGGCGCACCTTCGCCTGCGCCGCGCGGATATCCGGGCTATGGGCGATGGCGTCGTCGATCAGCGCCGTGAGTTGCGCATCGCCAAGCGTCGTCCACCATCGGGCGACCCCCGGCGTATGCGCCGCGATGCCGTCTCCGGCATGCGCATACGTGGCGCCCGTGCGCAGGGCATTGGCCGCCACCTCGGGCGCGCCACGATAATCGGGGCCAACCGTGCAGCCGGTGACGAGAAGGGCGGCCGCGAGGGCCATCGTTCGGATATGCAGCGTCATGATCGGTCAATGTCCGCCCGAACTGAAGCCGGTCGGTTGCTTGAGCAGCAGGGCCAGCGGCACGCAAAGCAGCAGCGCGATCCCCAGTGCATAGAAAGTTTCGGAAAAGGTCATCACGCTCGCCTGCTGCGCGATCTCGGCGGCCAGCTGTGCGGTGGCCTGCAATTGCGCATGCACGCTATCCCCCGTCTGCGCGAAGAAGCTCGCCGCGTTGGCGGCAAGATGCGCCTGACCCAGCGAACTGTTGGCAGTGATCGTCTCGCGCAGCATGGCGTCGTGATAGGCGGTGCGCCGGTCGATCAGCGTACCGAGCAACGCGAGTCCGACGGACCCGCCCAAGTTGCGGGCCATGTTGTACAGACCGGCGGCGTCTCCCGCGTCCTGCGCCTCGACGGCCGCCATCGACGCCTGGTTGAGCGGCATCATCGCGAGCATCTGTCCCACGCCGCGCAGCAATTGCGACATCGTGAAATCATGCCCCACGCTTTGCGCGGTCAGATCGATGTCGAGCATGCAACTGGCGAAGAAGCACAGCAGCCCGAGAATCACGAGCAGACGAATGTCCACGCGGCTGATCAGGCGCGGCAGGAACGGCATCATCAGAAAGGCAGGCAGCCCCGAGAGCAGCATGATGTTGCCCGACTGCTGCGCGTTGTAGCCCGCGATCGTCGCGAGGAACTGCGGCAGCAGATACGACACGCCATAGAGTCCCGCGCCCACCGTGAACACGATGTAGATCACGCTCGCGTAATTCCTGTTACCCAGCAGCGAGAGCTTGACGATCGGTTTCTCCGCCGTGAACTGCGCCACCAGCATCATGGCGATGCCGATGGCCGACACGATCGAGAGCCAGACGATCAGCGGCGAGTCGAACCAGCGTTCGCGCTGTCCTTCCTCCAGCACCACGGTCAGCGTACTCAGGCCGATGGTCAAGCCCACGATACCCAGCCAGTCTGCCTTGAAGAACGCCTGCAGATGGGTCGGTTCGCGCTTCAGGCCGAGCATGAGCAACGTGACGATAGTCGCCGAGATCGGCAGGTTCAGGAAGAAGCACCAGCGCCAGTTGGCATTCTCGGTGAGCCAGCCGCCGACCACCGGGCCGAGCAGCGGGCCGAGCAGTACGATCAGGCCGAACATTGCCATGCCCACGGGCATCTGGTGGCGGGGCAGGCGCGTGCGGATGATCATCTGCGCTGTCGGAATCATGGCGCCGCCGGCAAAGCCCTGTCCGATGCGGCCGACAATCATCTCGGCCAGACTGCTCGATGCGCCGCACATCATCGAGAAGAGCGTGAAGAAAACGGCGTTGAGCATCAGAAAGCGCCGTAGACCGAGCACGCGCGTGAGCCACGCGGCGAGCGGAATCATGACGATTTCCGACATCAGGTAGCCGGTCGAGATCCAGGTGCCCTCGGTGCCCGACGCACCGATCTGCCCCTGTATTTGCGGCAGGGCGGAGTTGGTGATCGAGATATCGAGCGTGGCCAGCAGGGCGCCCAGTGCGCCGGCCGCCACGGCGATCCAGTCCGACGCCGACGCGTTGCGCGGCGTGGCGGCGTTCGCGGCGACACCGCCTGGGTTTCCCCCGCGTCCGCCAGGTCCCCCATGCCC
>NZ_KB290549.1:24413-29744 GCF_000282835.1 Pandoraea sp. B-6
ACGACGAAGGCGAAGTGATCGACGATGTGTCCATCGCGCCACGCTCAGCCACGTTGCGCCCCAACGTTTGCCGATGACGGTGCGGCGTCGGCGTTCGACGGCGCGCTGGTGACGGGGCCGACGAGGGCGTTCAGTGGCGCGCTGAGCGCGAGCTGTACCACGGGGTCGCTCGCCCGATCTGCTTGATCGGCCCGACTCGCCTGCTTGGCGGGGGCGGCCGTATCGCGGCGATGGGTGTCGACGTCCGCCGTCACCGACAGGCCCGGCAGCAGCACCGTGCGCAGCGATGCCGGCACGTCGAGCCGGATGCGCACCGGCACGCGCTGCACGATCTTCGTGAAGTTCCCGGTCGCATTCTGCGCGGGCAGCAAGGCGAACTGTGCGCCCGTGCCCGGCGAGAGCGAATCGACCACGCCGTGAATCGGCTGACTCGGCAGGGCGTCGACGTGAACCGTCACCGGCTGGCCGGGCCGCATATGACCCACCTGCGTTTCCTTGAAGTTCGCCGTCAGATACACGTTCTGCACCGGCACGACGGTCAGCAACCGCGTGCCCGGCTGAGCGAACTGGCCCACGCGCACGGCGCGATCGCCGACGCGGCCGGCTAGCGTGCTCTTGACCACTGTGTCGGCGAGATCGAGTTCCGCCTTGCGCGCACTGGCCTGTGCGACCGTCAATTGCGCCTTGGCTTGCGCCAGCGCGGCGTCGAGCGTGTCGGCCTGACGCTCGCTCGCCTGAACGCTGGCTTGATGGCTCTTGAGCGTGGCGTCGGCGCGGGTGCTGGCATTGCGCAGCTCGGCAAGACGCTCGTCGGTTTCCGCGCCGGTGGCCACGAGCGGCGCATAGCGTTTGACCTGACCCGCCGTGTAGCGCGCGTCCGCTCGCGCACCGTCGAGTTCGGCGCGCGCTTGCGCGATCGTCGCGGTGTGCTGGGCGCGTTCGGCCTCGGCGCGCGCGACATCGGCTTCGCGCGCCTGCACGGTTGCCTGTGCCTCGTCGAAGGCGGCCTGGTATTGGCGCGCGTCGAGCCGCACGAGCGGCTGACCAACGCTCACCGTTTCGTTGTCGCGCACTAACACTTCCGTTACGTAGCCGCCCACTTTGGGCGCGACAGTCATGCTGTCGGCTTGCAGGTAGGCATCGTCGGTCGACTCGATGAAGCGCGCAACGAACCACCAGTGCGCGCCCCAGCCAAGACCCGCGACGACGCCCACTGCCAGCGCACCCAGCAGAATCGTTTTGCGACGACGGTTGGCCGGCGCCTCGGGCCGGCCCGGCGTCTGCGTGGTCTCGGCGGCTTCCACGGTCCTGGCGGTCGGGGTGTCGGCGTGGCGTGCGATCGGCGGTGTCGAGGTTGTCGGTTTGACCGGTGCTGCGGTTGACATGAGGGAGCCTTCAAATTATTCCGTTTGGCAAAATTATTCCAGTTGATCGATTTGTGTCAAGTGTTATATTTTTGACGAAAGTTTTGGCAAGCAAGGACAGACATGAAAGGAACTTCACGCGCCGGGCGAGCACCACGCACGCCTGTGCGAACGCGGCATGCGGTCGACACGGGGTATCAACGTGGTGAGGAAACGCGCGCGCGCATCATCCTGGCGGCGATCAAGTGCTTTGGCGAGTTCGGTTTTGCGGGGGCCTCCACGCGGGACATCGCGAACGAGGCCGGTGTGAACGCACCGGCGCTGCAGTATTACTTCGACAACAAGGAGGGGGTGTACACGGCGTGCGTCGAGTACATCGTGGGTCTTGTCATGGGGCAGATGGGCGAAGCGATCGAGGCGGCCGAGCGCGTGGTGGCCGAACCGGAGGCGACCGACAAGCAGCTTATCGACGCATTCTGCGAGCTGCAGAACCGCAAGGCGGGGTTCATGGAGGAAGTGCCGGAGATCGAGGGTTGGCACATGTTCATGGCCCGTGAGCAGGCAGGGCTTGGACCCGAGGCGGGTTTCAAGGTGTTCCACGAGCGCTTTTCGAGCCGGCTCGCCGCGGTAGGGGCGAACATTGTGACGCGGCTCGCGGGCGTGGCGCCCGACGATGAGGCAATGCGGGTTCGGGCCGTGTGCATCAGTACGCTGGGCATGGCGTTTCGCGTGATGCGCCGCTCTGTCGACAGTTCGATGGGGTGGGCGAGCGAGCCGAATCCCGAACGCAACCGGATGGTGCGCGAGGCGGTGCTCGAACAGACGCGGTACCTGCTGCAACGCATCGTCAAGCAACGCAAGTCGGGTGGGTAGGCACGTCGCAACGCGAAAGCGGCGCGACAGCGGCAATCTCGGAAAGCGGCGTTCACGGCCCGGATAGCACACCGTGCCCGGGCTTGGCCGGGCGTTACGAGTTCAACGCAAAAAATGGGATTTGCTGGCCATTTGTGGCGGACAACTGGCGGCGATTCGAAGGATCTGCCAGAATCCTGGGGAACTTGATGGATTCTGCCAATGAACCTTGACCTTGCCGATCTGCGTATCCTGCGCCATCTCGAACTCAACGGGCGCATCTCCAACCAGGAGTTGGCGGATGCCGTCGGGTTGTCGCCATCGGCCTGCCTTCGTCGGGTGAAGTTGCTCGAGGATCGCGGGGTGATTTCCGGATACCGCTGCATCGTGGACGCACAGCATATCGGCCTCGAGTTCGAAGCCCTGGTCCAAATCTCGCTGCGCCCCGATGTCGATCAATGGCACGAGAAGTTTCTCGCTTGCGTCCAGAATTGGCCTGAGGTGGTGACCGCACGCATCGTCACTGGCTCGGCCAATTACATCTTGACCGTCAGGGCCCGGAATCTCGCGCATTACTCGGATTTCATCGTGAACGAGTTGTACCGTGCGCCGGCGGTCATGGCGATCCAATCGAACATCGTGCTCAAGACAATCAAGCAAACCCAGTCGCTCGTCGATCTGGTGAAGCAGAAATAAAAATATCGACGATATTCACCCGTTCCCGAAAGACGGTCGGGACTTCCCGGAAGAAGAGACGCAGCATGGCAGTGATTACCACCATTGAGGACTTGCGGGTGCTCGCGCAGCGGCGCGTGCCGCGCATGTTTTACGAGTATGTCGATTCCGGCTCATGGACCGAGTCGACGTATCGGGCGAATGCGGCGGACTTTGGCGGGATTGCGTTTCGCCAGCGCGTCGCGGTCAACATCGAGCATCGCAGCACGCGCGCGACGATGTTGGGCGAGCCGGTCGCCATGCCGGTGGCGTTGGCGCCCACCGGCATGACCGGCATGCTGCATGCGGACGGCGAGATTCTCGCGGCGCGCGCGGCCGAGGCGTTCGGCGTGCCGTTCACACTCTCGACTGTTTCGATCTGTTCGATCGAAGATGTGGCCGCGCATACCAAGGCGCCGTTCTGGTTCCAGTTGTACGTGATGCGCGATCGCGACTTCATCGAGCGACTGATTGATCGCGCCAAGGCGGCGGGGTGCTCGGCGCTGATGGTGACGATGGATCTGCAGATCAGCGGCCAGCGCCATCGCGACATCAAGAATGGCCTGTCGGCGCCGCCGAAGCTCACGCTGCCGAACATTGCCAACATGATGACCAAGCCGCGCTGGTGCCTGGGCATGTTGGGCACGCGCCGTCGCACGTTCGGCAACATCGTGGGGCATGCGAAGGGGGTGGACGACATCGGTTCGCTCGCGGCGTGGTCGGCGGCGCAGTTCGACCCTCGCCTGTCCTGGGACGACGTGGCCTGGATCAAGAAGCGCTGGGGCGGCAAGCTCGTGCTCAAGGGCGTGCTCGATCCGGACGATGCGCGCGCGGCGCGCGACGCAGGGGCGGATGCGATCGTGGTGAGCAACCACGGCGGACGTCAGCTGGACGGGGCGATCTCGACGATCCGGGCGCTGCCCGACATTGTCGCGGCGGTGGGACGCGACACGCAGGTGTGGCTCGACGGCGGCGTGCGTTCCGGGCAGGACGTGATCAAGGCGATGGCGCTGGGCGCGAAGGGGACGTTGATCGGGCGACCGTTCCTGTACGGGCTGGGGGCGATGGGCGAGGCGGGCGTGCGTCGCGCGCTGGAGGTCATTGCCAGGGAGATGGACGTGACGATGGCGCTGACCGGTCGCACGAGCATCGAGCGTCTCGACACGTCGATGCTCATCCCGGGAAGCTATCCGACGGGCATTGGATCGTACCTTGCGGAACCCGGCGGGCGGTGAGCCGTCTGTCGTGCCAGTGAGAGAAGCCGCAGCCATCGTGCTGCGGCTTTTTTATTGGCGTAGGGGCTTTCCGATATTCGGCCTGCCGGCTTTCGCTGGACCGTGGGGCCGGCGATGATGCAAGGCATGGGTCAGTCAGCCGTGAAGTGGCGTGACAGGAATTTGCAACAAATTTGTTGTGATCTCTGTGCGGCAGATACGACAGATTTGTTGTAGTATTCGATTCCATCACGGGTGAAGTATGAAGTACAGCGAATTCCGAAGGTGGCTTCGGCGAGAGGGCGCGACATTCGAGCAGCACCGTGCCGGATCCAGTCACTTTCGAGTCACGCTCAATGGGCGCTCGACGGTATTCCCGGATCATGGTGCCAAGGAGATGGGACGCGGACTGGTGGAAGCCATCAAGAAGCAACTCGATCTGAAATAGCGTGTGCTGATACCCGTGGGTGCAACGATTTGCGAGGCGAACTATGTTGACCTATCCCATTACGCTCAAGCGCGACACGAACGATACGTTGTTGGTCACGTTCCCGGATGTGCCGGAAGCGATTACCGTCGGCGAGAACGAGGCGCACGCGCGTGAGCAAGCGCTTGAAGCGCTTGAGGCGGCGCTGGAGTTTTACTTCGCACAGAAGCGGCCGATCCCGTGGCCGTCGCGTGCGAAGCGCGGGCAGGCCACGATCACGTTGCCCATCATGGCGTCGATCAAGGTGCTGCTGGCGAACGAGATGATCGCGCAGAACGTGCGAAAGGCCGAGTTGGCCCGGCGTATGCACGTCAATCAGGTGCAGGTGGATCGTTTATTGAAGCTTGGCTATGCCTCTCGCCTCGACGCGGTGGAGAACGCCTTTGCCGTGTTGGGCAAGCGGCTGGAAGTTCGCGCGGTATAGCGCCGTCGCGGCGACCGCGCCAGGCTGGCCGTCCCAACGACAACGCCCCGCAATCGCGGGGCGTTGTCGTTCAGGCAGGCGCCGGTTGATCAGTGATGATGCTTGCGATGGCCATGGCGCTTGCCGCGGTAGCGGTAGCCATCGTTGTCGTACGAGCTGGAGCGCGACATGTTGCCGCCGAGCGCGGCGCCGGCGCCGCCGCCAACGGCCGCACCGATCAGACCGCCCGAGCGTCCGCCCATCGCATTGCCAGCCGCCGTGCCGGCACCACCGCCG
>NZ_AKXS01000235.1:0-23021 GCF_000282835.1 Pandoraea sp. B-6
CGGCGCGGCTTCCAGGGCGAAGCCAATGACACCCGCCGCCGCCATGCGCGCATTGTTCTCGGCATCGAACGGGTTGAGCATGCCGACCACCGCACTGCCACGTGGAATCAACGCGATTTCCGCGATCGACGGCGCGCGTACCTTGAGCACCAACTCGGCGCCAAGGGCTTCGGCCGCGCTACCGCTTGACGCGCCCGCTGCGACATACGCCGCATCAGGCACGCTGGCCGCCTCGCCCGCACCACGCTCCACGGTGACGCGATGCCCTGCGCCCACCAGCTTCTTCACCGTTTCCGGTGTGGCCGCGACGCGGGATTCGCCGGCGGCCGTCTCCTTTGGAATGCCAATATGCATAGTTATTGTCTCGGGGTCTGAGCCCCTGTCGTGTTGTGAAACTCAGGCCGCAACGGCTCTCGGCGACTGCATCGAACGCCCTTCATTGGCCGCTTCGAAGCAGCGCACCTTGGTGCAGTGAATCAGGTCGCACAGGAATTCCGGCTCGTAGGCGCGCAGCAGATGCGGCTGATGTCCGTCGAGGTAAGCCCCGATCAGCAACAGCTCGGCCATGCGCAACGCCTGCGCCGAAGCGCCTTCGAGATACGCCAGCGGTAAATCTTGGTTCCCGGTCGCGTGCAGCAGCCGGGCATAGGTGGGGTGGTCCCAATACCAGTCCAGCCCCAATTCGACGAATGCGTTGTTGAACGCATGCAGATGGGCGTTGGCAACCGGTGCCAGGGCGGCGGGTTTGATATGCGATTCGATGACAGACATGATGGCGCTCTCCCAAAACAGTGATCGTCTCCAGAACACGCAGACCCGCGCTCGCCTGACATGACAGGTCACCGACGCTTTGCTGTCACACCACTTTCATGCGGGCTGCCATTGCAGATTACGCAGCCCAATCCATAAAAGACAGTTAAAGTTAATTATGCAAACCATCTACGATTACTTATACTTCTTTGGCAACGCTTAGCGTGCGGAAATCGTTCCGCCGCCCCGCCGATGTCAGGATGACCGCCGCATGAAACACGCCACGCTCCGTCAACTCAAGGTCTTCGAAGCCGTGGCGCGCCATTTGAGCTTTTCGCGCGCCGCCGAAGAACTTCACCTCACGCAACCGGCCGTCTCGACACAGGTCAAGCAGCTCGAGAGTCACGTCGGCCTGCCGCTGTTCGAGCAGTTGGGCAAGAAGGTCTTCCTTACGCCGGCGGGTACCGAAATGCTCCACTACAGCCGCGCGATCATTGCGCTCTTTCGCGAAACCGAGGAGGCAATGGATCACCTCAAGGGCATCACGGGCGGCAAGCTCAACGTGGCCGTGATCAGCGCGGGAGACTATTTCTTTCCCCGGTTGCTCGCGGCCTTTACCGCACGCCATCCCGGCGTGACGCTCAATCTCACGGTTCATAACCGCGAGGAACTTCTGCATCAGCTCACCGAAAACCTCACCGATCTAGCGGTGATGGTGCGTCCGCCACCGGAGATCGACACGATCAACGAAGCCTTCGCGCCCCATCCCTATGTCATCGTGGCACCGCCGGATCATCCGCTGGCCAGCCAGCGTCAGATTCCCTTCTCGCGTTTGACGGAAGAACCGTTCATCAGCCGCGAGCGCGGATCCGACACGTGGAATTCCCTGCAGGATGCCTTCGGTCAGCGCACCCAGCGACTCAAGATCACGATGGAGATCGCCAGCACGGAAACCATCAAGCAAGCGGTCGTGGCGGGCATGGGCATCAGCTTCCTGTCGGCCCATACCGTTGGCATGGAGCTTCAGACCGGTCAGTTGACGGTGCTCGACGTCCAGGGCTTTCCGGCCTGGCAAAGCTGGTACGTCGTGCATCGTCGCAGCAAGCGGCTGCCGCCGGTCGCGCTCGCCTTCCGGGAATTCCTGCTGGCCGAAGGCGCTGCGCTCATCGACGGCATGATGGCCTACAAGAGTCCCGTGCCGCCTCCCGCTGCGCGCGGCGGCGATCACGCCGCCTCGCGCCGGACAGATCCCGGATCCGCCGAATGAAAAAGGGCGATCGACTCAGGCCTTTGCCACCCCGGCCGACCACCGTGAAATCGATTGTTCTCTCAGCCGCCCATGCGGTTGGCCAACGTCCCCAGTCCGTCAATGCTCACCTCGACCAGCGCGCCCTCTTTCATCGAGCCCACACCAATCGAGGTGCCCACGGCGATCACATCCCCCGGCATCAGGGTCATGTCCTGTGAGATACGCGCGACGAGTTGCCACGGGTTGAAGATCATGTCGGCGAGCGGATAGCGCTGACGCTCCGTGCCGTCGAGCCGCGTGACGACCTCCGCCTCGCGCCAGTCGAAATCCTGGGCAATGACGGGGCCGAGACAGCCGAACGTGTCGAAGCCCTTGGCCCGCGTCCACTGTGCGAAGTTGCCGTCCTGCTCGATGATTTCAGCGGCGGTCACGTCGTTGACCAACGTGTAGCCGAGGATGTAATCGCGCGCGGCTTCCTCGCTCACTTGGCTTGCGCGCTTGCCGATCACAACGCCCAGCTCGCCCTCGAACACGATCTTGCCCGCATACGACGGGGGACGCTGAATCACTGCGCCGGGCCCGTTCAGCGACGTGGCCGGCTTGATGAGGAAGAGCGGATGCGACGGCGCGGCCTTGCCGAGCTTCGCGCCGAGCGCGTGAAAGTTGTTCCACAGCGCCACGATTTTCGAGGGCTCGCACGGGCACAGCAGATCGACCGTATCGCGCGCGATCGTCGCGCCCGTGGCGATCGGCTGATCGTAGAGATCGCCGCGATGTTCGAGAATATGGTCGTCCTGCAGCAGGCCAAAGCCGATGCGACCATGCGCGGTCTTGAAACGGGTCCAGAGCTTCATGCGTATGCCTTATCTGTAACCGCCCGGCGCTACGGCAGGGTTCGCCGTTCGCGCGCCGGACGCGATGTCGTGACGTCATTCCCATCTGCCTCGTGCAGACGACTTGCGTTCGTGCGAGGACGCTTGCACGGCGCCGCTTATACCGCGCCGATTTCGCGCAGTGCCGCGATCTGCTGTGCGCTGTAGCCGAATTCCGAGAGCACGTCGTCGGTGTGTTCGCCAAGCAGCGGCGAGCGCTCCACATGCGTGGGGCTGGCCGAGAGCTTGATCGGGTTGCCGACGGTGAGGTACTTGCCGCGCTTCGGGTGATCGACTTCGACGATGGTCCCGGTCTCGCGCAGCGACATATCCTCGGCAATCTCTTTCATCGACAGAATCGGACCGCACGGGATGTCGTACTCGTTGAGGATCGCCATGACCTCGAACTTCGTCTTGGTCATGGTCCAATGCTCAACCGTGTCGAAGATCTCGCGCAGACGCGGCAGACGGGCACGCGGCGTGGCGTAGTCGGGATGCTCGACCCACTCGGGCTTGCCGATCACCTTGCAGATCGAGCCCCACACGGGCGCCTGGGCGATGAAGTAGATGTACGCGTTCGGGTCGGTCTCCCAGCCCTGACACTTGAGAATCCAGCCCGGCTGACCGCCGCCCGACGCATTGCCGGCACGCGGCACGGCATCGCCGAACTCACCGTTCGGGAACTGCGGATACTCTTCCATCACGCGCGCGCGCTCCAGGCGCTGCTGATCGCGCAGCTTCACGCGGCACAGGTTCAACACCCCGTCCTGCATGGCGGCGAGCACGCGCTGGCCCTGTCCGGTCATGGTGCGCTGATAGAGCGCCGTAACGATGCCCAGCGCCAGATGCAGCCCCGTGCCCGAGTCGCCGATCTGCGCCCCCGTGACCATCGGCGGACCGTCGTCGAAACCGGTCGTCGATGCCGCACCGCCCACGCACTGCGCCACGTTCTCGTAGACCTTGCAGTCCTGGTACGGACCGGGTCCGAAGCCCTTGACCGAGGCCACGATCATGCGCGGGTTCAACGCGTGGATGTGCTCCCACGTGAAGCCCATGCGATCGAGCGCGCCGGGGGCGAAGTTCTCAACCAGCACGTCGCAGTCGCGGATCATGCGCTCGAGCACCGCCTTGCCTTCCGGGTGCTTCGTGTCGAGCGTGATCGAACGCTTGTTGCTGTTGAGCATCGTGAAGTAGAGACTGTCCGCGTCGGGAATGTCGCGCAGTTGATCGCGCGTCACGTCGCCATGTCCCGCGCGTTCGATCTTGATCACGTCCGCGCCGAACCACGCGAGCAACTGTGTGCACGTCGGCCCCGACTGCACGTGCGTGAAGTCGAGAATGCGCACACCTTCAAGTGCCTTACCCATGATCGGCTCCGCTCAGCACGTGGTCCGGGCAACTGCGCCCGAAGCCGACAGTTGAACTCGCGCATGGCGCACGGCACATGCCGCGACCTGCTCAATGTGCGTGCCACGCGCTGGGCGGGCTTCGCGCCGGATACTGGCGACGATGATCATGGTTTGTCTCCTCCTGATGCGACGGCGTTTATGTAATCGGTGCGCGAGACGCGACGACACGCGAGGCTCGCCTGATCGCTCGATGGTTGTCGCCTCTGTGGGCGCCATCCCCATCGTGGATCGATTGCTGTGATATACAGTATTTCATACACGATATTTTATCAACGGCTTTTTGTTGCCGATGAGATTTGCTGTCTCGCCGCATCGATCGGTAAAAAATCGCTGGAATCCCTATGTATCAAAGGAGTCCGCACCGCAACATGGTCCATGCGATCCGACCGGGCTACGGGTTTACAGGCATGTGTCACCGCGATGAAATTCGGTCGCCTGCGGTGCGGATTCCTGGCAAGTCCAGTGAATATATTGAATACAAAATATTCACACCCCACCGTATCGTCTTTGCCTGGCGGCCGAAATGCAAAAAAGCACCGATTCGCGACGCCGCCCTTTCGGGCGCGTTGCGAATCGGTGCTTCCTGTCTCTTGCGGTGACGGCTGGGCGTTAGCGGCGACCCCAGGCGCACCGCGCTATGTCGACCGGCATCGAGCGATCAGCCGGCGGTGGCGGCCACCTTCGCCTCGAGTTCCGCCACGCGCTTGCGCAACTGACGATCCTCCTGGAAGCGCGCCGTCTCGTCGCGAATCACGGCCACGATGCCGGTGACTTCGCCGCCCTCGCCATGCAACAACGCCACGGTGAACGCAATCGACATGGCGCGGCCGTCCTTGTGCGCGGCGGGCACCTTGAGCAGATCGCTGCCGTACTTCGTCTGCCCGGTCTCCATCGTCTTCACATAGCCTTCATTGTGGCGCGCGCGCAGCCGCTCGGGAATGATGATGTCCAGCGGCTGCCCGAGCGCCTCGGCCTCGGAGAAGCCGAACATCTTCTGCGCGCCGCTGTTCCACAGCGTGATGATGTTGTTCGGATCGGCCACGACGATGGCGTCGCCCACTACCTGGACCAACTGACTGACGTCGACGGATGCGCTCATGATGTCTCCAATAATCTTGTGGGGAATGCGATTGGCAGGGATACCAAACATGCCAATAAAGTACATCAATTAGAGGACAACACGGTCCCGAAAATAAAAATGGGTGCTGGCTCCGCTCGGCGCCGCACCCATGAATCCCTGCCTTGCGCCCCGCGCGCCGTCACCGCCCAAAGGCGGCGTCGGCACAGGCGGCGCATTGGCGGCGAGCCAGGCTTGGCCTGACTCGCCGCCTCGCGGACTTAAACCGACCGCGACGAATGCAGGTTCGCGATCTGGTCCTTGCTGTAGCCCAGCTCGGCCAGGATCTCGTCGGTGTGCTCACCCAGCAGCGGCGAACCGGTGATTTCCGGCTTCAGGCCCGAGAACTTGATCGGGCTGCCGACGGTCAGGTACGTACCACGCTCCTTGTGCGGCACTTCCACGATCGTGCCCGACGCGCGCAGCGACGGGTCGTTCGCGATTTCCTTCATCGACAGAACCGGTGCGCACGGGATATCGAACTTGCGCAGGATGTCCACCGCTTCGTACTTCGTCTTGTCGGCCAGCCAGGCTTCGATGGTCGCGAAGATCTCGAAGATGTGCGGTTGACGCGCTTGCGGCGTGGCGTAGTTCGGATCTTCGATCCACTCCGGCTTGCCCAGCGCGCGGCAGATCGGCTCCCAGGCGTGACCCTGAATCGTGAAGTAGATGTACGCGTTCGGATCCGTCTCCCAGCCCTTGCACTTGAGCACCCAGCCCGGCTGACCGCCACCGCCGGCGTTGCCGCCGCGCGGCACCACGTCGCTGAACTCGCCATGCGGGTACTGCGGATACTCTTCGAGGTAGCCGATACGGTCCAGGCGTTGCTGGTCGCGCAGCTTCACGCGGCACAGGTTGATGACCGAATCCTGCATCGAGACGGCGACCTTCTGACCACGGCCCGTCTGGCCACGGCCGATGATGGCCGTCAGAATGCCGATCGCAAGGTGCATCCCGGTGTTGCTGTCGCCCAGCGCCGCGGCCGACACCGTCGGAGGGCCGTCCCAGAAGCCCGTCGTCGACGCCGCGCCACCTGCGCACTGTGCCACGTTCTCGTACACCTTCAGGTCATCGTAGTGGTGACCGTCCGAGAAGCCCTTCACCGAGGCCATGATCAGCTTCGGGTTGAGTTCGTTCAGACGCTCCCACGAGAAGCCCATGCGATCCAGCGCGCCCGGGCCGAAGTTTTCCACCAGCACGTCGGATTCACGCACCAGCTTTTCGAGAACTTCCTTGCCTTCCTGCGTCTTCGTGTCCAGCGTCAGCGAGCGCTTGTTGCTGTTGAGCATCGTGAAGTACAAGGCGTCGGCGTCGGGGATGTCGCGCAGTTGGTTACGCGTGACGTCGCCCGAACCCGGGCGTTCCACCTTGATGACGTCCGCACCGAACCAGGCCAGCAACTGCGTGCAGGCGGGGCCGGCTTGAACGTGCGTGAAGTCGATGATCTTGATACCTTCGAGGGGTTTGCTCATGTCATGTCTCCTTAATTGACTCGAGTTACTTTTTCATCGCCGCGCTTTGCGGATTCAGGTTCGTCAGACGGCCGCTTTCGGTGCCCGCCGCTTCGTCGATGACGGCGTTAATCAGCGCCGGTTTGCCTGCTGCGATGGACGCCTGCAGCGCCTTCGTCAGTTCTTCCGGCGTGGTGACGTGGTAGCCGATGCCACCGAACGCTTCGATCATCTTGTCGTAGCGCGCGCCCTTGACGAACACCGTCGGTGCCACGTCCTTGCCGCCCGTCGGATTGACGTCGGTGCCGCGATACACACCGTTGTTGT
Organism: Pandoraea sp. B-6; assembly: GCF_000282835.1. Classification (NCBI taxonomy): domain Bacteria; kingdom Pseudomonadati; phylum Pseudomonadota; class Betaproteobacteria; order Burkholderiales; family Burkholderiaceae; genus Pandoraea; species Pandoraea sp. B-6. Next base: position 7,176 of record NZ_AKXS01000235.1, read on the forward strand.
TGAAGATGATGGTGGTGACCGGCAGCTCGTAACGGCAGATGGTTTCGAGTTCCATGCCGCTGAAGCCGAATGCGCTGTCGCCTTCGATGGCCACGACCGGCTGACCGCTGGTGACGGCCGCGCCGATGGCGAAGCCCATGCCGATGCCCATCACGCCCCACGTACCCGAGTCGAAGCGCTTGCGCGGCTGGTACTGGTCGATGATGGCGCGCGCGTAGTCGAGCGTGTTCGCACCTTCGTTGACGAGGTTGATGTCCGGATGCTGCTTGAGCACATCGCGAATCGCGCCCAGCGCGCTGTGGAAGTTCATCGGCGACGGATTCTGCGCCAGCGTTGCCGCCATCTTCGCGAGGTTCTTGCTCCTGCGCTCGGCGATGGCGCCGGTCCATTCGGTCGACGGCTTGCCGAAGTTGGCATCCACACCGGCGAGCAGTGCCGACACGCACGAGCCGATGTCACCGATCACCGGGGCCGCGATGGCCACGTTGCTGTCGATTTCCGTCGGCGAGATGTCGATCTGCACGAACTTCTTCGGGGCGGCGCCCCACGTCTTGCCCTTGCCGTGCGCGAGCAGCCAGTTCAGGCGCGCGCCGATCAGCACGACAACGTCGGCCTCCTGCAGCACGAACGAACGTGCGGCCGCGGCCGATTGTTCATGCGTGTCGGGCAGCAGCCCCTTGGCCATCGACATCGGCAGGTAGGGAATGCCGGTCTTCTCGATGAGGGCGCGAATGTCGGCGTCGGCTTGAGCGTACGAAGCGCCCTTGCCGAGCAAGATCAGCGGACGCTTGGCGCCCTTGATGACGTCGAGCGCGCGCTGGACGGCATCCGGTGCCGGGATCTGACGCGGTGCGGCGTCGATCACGCGAATCAGGGAGTCTTTCGCCTTCTGTGCGTCGATGGTCTGGGCCAGCAGCTTGGCCGGCAAATCCAGGTAGACGCCGCCCGGGCGGCCCGACACGGCGGCGCGAATGGCGCGGGCCAGGCCGACGCCGATGTCTTCGGCGTGCAGCACGCGGTAGGCCGCCTTGCAATACGGCTTGGCCGCATTGAGCTGGTCCATCTCTTCGTAATCGCCCTGCTGCAGGTCGACGATCTCACGCTCGCTCGAACCGCTGATCAGGATCATCGGGAAGCAGTTGGTGGTCGCGTTGGCGAGGGCGGTCAGGCCATTCAGGAAGCCGGGGGCCGACACGGTCAGGCAGATGCCCGGCTTTTGCGTCATGTAGCCGGCGATGGCTGCGGCATGCCCGGCATGCTGTTCGTGGCGGAAGCCGATGAAACGCATGCCTTCGGCTTGCGCGAGTCGAGCCAGATCGGTGATGGGAATCCCCACCAGACCGAAGATGGTGTCGATGTCGTTCGCTTTCAGGGCGTCAATGATCAGATGGAAGCCATCAGTCGTTGCTGCCTCGGACACGATGTTCGCGTGTCGGCTGGTGTCATTGAGCGTGTTGCCCGCGGTGTCGTTTTCCGCTTTGCCGACTGGCACGGTCATCGCAATGGACATAATTCTCTCCTCCAATTTTTCCGGTTTCAGTGTTGCGTCGTCTTGTCTGACGATTAATGGGTATTCCCAAACTGCTGCGCTACTTGCTCACCCGGCCGTGCAACCGGCCCCACAAGGGCACGGATTGCACGCCGGTCAAACATCTCTTCAATCCAGCCGCTCTGGCGGCGTCTTCATATCGTCAGTTCACGTTACGTGGTACTGCGCGATAGATCCGCCTGCACGACCGGCTCGCTGGCTTGCGCCTTGTAGTCACTGGCGTAACGCTGTGCCAGACGGGCACGCATCGGCTTGAGGACGAACAAGGCGAGGAAGGCAGCGAAGGCGTTCATGGCGCAAGCGATCATGAACACGGCCTGCCAACTGCCGGTCGACGTGGTGATGATGCTCGAGAAGGGCACCAGCAACGCGGCGGTCCCCTTCGCGGTGTAGAGCATCCCCGCGTTGGTGGCGGCGTACTTCGAGCCATACGTGTCGGCACAGGTCGCCGGGAACAGGCTGTAGATCTCCCCCCAAGCGAAGAACACCAGCCCCGTCAGAATCACGAAGGCCACCGGATGCTGGCCGAACTTGGCCAAGGCATAAATCCCGACGGCTTCCATCGCGAAGGCGATGAACATCGTGTTTTCGCGACCGATCTTGTCGGATATCCAGCCGAACACCGGACGCGTCACCCCATTGAGCACACGGTCGATAGCCAGTGCGAAGGTGAGTGCGGGCAGCGTCAGACCGAGGATCGACACCGGCGCCTGATCGAGACCGTAGTCCTTGGCGATCGGACCGAGCTGTGCCGTCGCCATCAAACCGCCGGCGGCCATCAGCACGAACATCAGATACATCATCCAGAACACCGGCGAGCGCATCACTTCCGTCGGCTTGGCGTTGTAGCGCATGGCACCCGGGGCCAACTTCTTGAGTGCCTCGATCGATGCCGGCGGGTTGCAGAGCGCCAGACCCAGCAGCAGCACGATGATCCCCTGGCCCAGACCGAAGGTCAGGAAGGTGTTTTCGTAGCCGCTCGACTTGATCATGTTGGCAATCGGCACCACCGTCAGTGCAGAACCCGCGCCGAAACCCGCGGCGGTCAAGCCCGCAGCCAAGCCGCGGCGATCCGGGAACCACTTCAACGCATTACCCACGCAGGTGCCATATACCGCACCGGCGCCCACCCCGCCCACGGCCGCCGCGAAATACAGCATCGGCAGCGACGAGGCATGGGCATTCAACACCCAGGCGACACCGCACAACAGACCACCCCCGACCACCACCGGGCGCGGGCCGAACTTGTCGACCAGATACCCTTCGATCGGCACCAGCCAGGTTTCGGTCACAACAAAAATCGTGAACGCCACCTGAATGGCCGTACGGCCCCAGTGATACTTCTCATCGATCGGGTTGACGAACAGCGTCCACCCGTACTGCAAGTTGGCGATCATCGCCATGCAAATCACGCCGAACACGAGCTGAACCCAAGGGCTCGCGAACACGGATTGCTTACCGTGTTGATTAGTCGTCTCCACTTGTACCTCCTCCATCGGTTTCCAGTTGTTTGGCAGCTTCACAACAACAACACCTTCCGGATGGGGTCTGTGCCCCCTGGGTATGCTTTACGAGGTCTTCGCCTCGTCGACTTGTCTCTGATGCTTACGGGGTCCATTGCATTTCCCGTAAATATACCGAACGAAATATACGATATATCAGATATAAGTCAACACTAATTTATTGCGATCCTCGTCGTCCGCTTCGTGTACCGCAGTCGTTTTCGTCCATTGCAGCGAAAACCATTCCGGCACACGAGGCACTGTTCTAAGTGGCGGCTAGATACAGTAACGCCACTGTAGGCCCGAGCAACGCAACAACGCAATGCGAAAATACTAAGGAGTTAACCTGATCAGAGAGGCTTGCCCAATAAGGCACTCCGCCTTTTTATATCGGCCTCCTTGGCAATTTTTAAAACCAGCACAAGACGATATTTTCGATAATTTTTCTCACAAGAAGCCCTCTTTCGGCATTCTCGCGAATCCATTGTAATACACCGTAATAATTCACCTAAGGAATGCACAACGCGTTTTTCAGGCCCGCTTCTCATGCCGGATGCGCTCACACATCCGGACGCCGGTTTTGGGTGCGTCTGCGGGGAAACCATGACGGGAATTGACCCCAGAAGGCTTGGCGCCCCGGATCTTGTGATATACGATATACAACATTTGGTATTAGAAGAATAAATGGCCAGTACCAGGCCCAGATTTCGATTCACCTTTGGAGGGAGAGACTTCATGAAGATTTGCATCTATGGCGCCGGTGCCATCGGTGGCTATCTCGGCGTGCAACTCGCACACGCCGGAGCCGATGTCAGTCTAGTGGCCCGCGGCCCGCATCTGGCCGCCATGCGCGAGCACGGACTCAAGCTGCTGATCGATGGCGAGGAACGCGTCGCCCAGCTGCGTTGCACGGACGATCCGCGTGAACTCGGTCCGCAGGATTACGTGATCATCGCGTTGAAGGCGCATTCGGTCCCCGCGGTACTGGACGCGATGCAGCCCCTGATCGGTCCGAATACGGCGGTCGTCACGGCCGTGAACGGCATCCCCTACTGGTACTTCTATAAGCACGGCGGCGCGCTTGAAGGCACGACGCTCGAGAGCATCGACCCGGGCGGCCGTCAGTGGCGTCAGCTCGGCCCCGAGCGCGCCATCGGCTGCGTGGTCTATCCGGCTACTGAAGTGGTGGCCCCCGGCGTGATCCAGCACGTCTACGGGAACAAGTTCCCGTTGGGCGAAGCCAGCGGCGAGCGTACCGAGCGTGTGGAGAAGCTCTCGCAGTTGATGACCGCCGGTGGGCTCGACGCGCCGATTCGCGAGAATATCCGCGACGAAATCTGGCTCAAGCTCTGGGGCAACCTCTGCTTCAACCCGATTTCGGCACTCACGCACGGCACGCTCGATATCATCGCGAGCGATCCGGGCACGCGCGCCATTGCGCGCGCCATGATGCTCGAGGCCAAGGCGATCGGCGACAAGTTCGGCGTGCATTTCCGCGTCGACGTGGAGCGTCGCATCAACGGTGCGGGTGCCGTTGGCGCCCACAAGACGTCGATGCTCCAGGATCTGGAGCGTGGCCGCGCGATGGAAATCGATCCGCTCGTCTCGGTGGTGCAAGAGATGGGACGCCTCGCCAACGTGCCGACACCGACGCTCGACGTGGTGTTGGCGCTGATCAAACAGCGTGAGTTCATGACGCAGCCCGATGCCGTCGAGGCCGCACAAGCGCGTCTGGCCAAAGCGGCCTGAGCCGAACGTTGTTTTCATGAAACACCCCTCGCGGGACTGACAGGACTGTCCCGCGAGAATGAGCCCCTCTATATATAGAGAGGCGGCGTACGCAAGCGAGGGCAGGAATGGGTTCATCGCCCCGCCCTGCCGTCGTTCGAGTGGGCCGCCACCGAATCGCCGGCCGCGGACGATTTTTCACCGACAACCCGCGACCCGCCGCGCCGAACCACGCCATTGCCGATGTGGTTTCGCGGCAACGCAATAATTCGCCTTTGCAGCACGTTCAGAGCACTTCGGGTTCTCCCTGAAACCACGCGCGCCAGGGGCGTCCCGAAATCCGCACCAATGCAAGCCTGACGGACCACCCAGGAGGTTCACCGCCACCCTCGACCCACAGAACAAAATCGGAAAAAAAGACAAATCCGGGCAGTCAAGCATCGCAACGACACAGGGAACGTCCCGAAAAACGATAAATATTGGTATTTGGTATGTGGTATATCTTGAGACTTGTTGCAGCGCGACATACAATGCAAAGCAAGTTCTCCCCCACATTTCATTCGTCAACTTTTATCAGGAGTATCACCATGTTCGTCGCTGCGCTGACTTTGCTTGCCCTTGCTTCCGCCCTTGCCACCGGTGTTGCGATGGTTCACCTCTTCGTCGCCCTGCCGGCCTCGATGCTCGAAAAGGCCGAAAAGAACGGCCGCTTCGCCTACCTGGCGGAAACCACGCAGGCAAATGAATCGGGTAAACTCGTCACAAAGCCGGCAACCATCGTGGGGCAGCAAGCATTGCGCCTCTGAAGGGGCCGTAATACCTAGGAGACTATTGCATGTCCCTGATCACCCCAACTCCGGCGCGCGTGACTCCGCTCGCGCTGGAGCCGATCGACACCACCACGAGTTTTCGCAATCAGGCGTATGCGCTGCTGAAAAAAGCCATCGCCGATGCCGACATTTATAACCAGAAGGAAGAAATTCGCCTGGACGAGCGTCAGCTCATCCAGGTGCTTGGCGTTTCGCGCACACCGATTCGCGAAGCCATGACCTTGCTGGAACAGGAAGGTTTTCTGCGGACGGTACCGCGCCGGGGCATCTTCATCATCCGCAAGACCAAGCGCGAAATCGTCGAGATGATTCAGATGTGGGCAGCGCTCGAAGGGATGTCCGCGCGTCTGGCGACATTGCACGCAACCGACGAGGACATCGTCAGGCTCCGTCATCTGTTCGACGAGTTCGTCAATGCGCCGCCGACGGATCATATCGAAGAGTATTCAGACGCGAACATCGACTTCCATCAGGCGCTGATCAATCTTGGCGGCTCGCAAGCCATCGCCAATACGATCAAGAACCTGTTCATCCACGTGCGCGCCATCCGTAAGGTGACGATCGCTCAGAACGACCGAGCCGCCCGCTCGATTGTCGATCACCTGAAGATCATTACCGCCCTCGAGAAGCGCGACACGGAACTCGCCGAGAAGCTCGCGCGCGACCATACCCTGGGCCTGGCCGCCTTCGTCGAAGAGCATTGCGACTTCCTCGAATAACGCGCTGCTACCGCTGCACCGCGCCCGGCAACGGACGCGAGCCGAACAAAAGCCAGTGACATCGGTATGTCGCTGGCTTTTTTCTTTTGCCCCCGCCCTTTCGCGTTCCCGCCCACGCCCCGCGTCACGCTGTCATCCCTTCTGCCCCTCCCGGTTCGGGTAAACGAGCCTGTCAAACCCGCGCCGAATCTATTGCACGTATACCGTATATCATATATCGTGTTTCACATACGGATGTGCCGCAGCACCGATTTGTTGATGCAGGTTGACGAAGTAAGCCACGGGCGAGAGGCCGAGCTCGTGCGGCATATGGTGGGGGCTATGTGCCGCACGCTCGTCCGGCGCCGCGCTGATCGCTAGACCCGAGCAGCGTCGCCGGATGTGACCATTGGGCCTCTCGCCCCAGGGCAAGACAAGAACAGATAACTCACACCCTCAGGCGCCCCGTTCCCCGCAGGGTGCCAAACAGGAGACAACAGCCATGCGCGAGGCTTTTTCCATCGCCACGGTGCACGCGATTCTGGACGCTCAGTCGGCTCAGGAAGGTCCGCTTCTGCCGATCCTTCATGACGTTCAGGACGCTTTCGGCTACGTCCCCCCGGACGCCGTGCCCGTCATCGCCAACGCCCTCAACCTGTCTCGCGCCGAAGTCCATGGCGTGATCACGTTCTACCATCACTTCCGCACCAGCCCGCCGCCGCGCCACGTCGTGCAGATCTGTCGCGCCGAGGCGTGTCAGAGCATGGGCGCCGACGCGCTTGTCGCGCATGCCGAACGCGTGCTGGGCTGCACGATGCACAGTCATCACGGCGACGTTGCGCTCGAACCGGTGTATTGCCTGGGCCAATGCGCGACGTCGCCCGCGATCACGATCGACGACAAGCTTCACGCGCGCGTCACCCCCGAGAAATTCGACCGTCTGGTCGCCCGCGCCAAGGATGCCGCATGAGCCAATCCTCCACTTCCGCCCAGTCGTCCTCCGGCAAGGTACGGCTTTATCTGCCGCGTGACTCCGCCGCGCTCGCGCTCGGTGCCGACGACGTCGCCGACGCCATCGTGGCGCAAGCCGCCCAACGCGGTCTCGACATCGAATTGGTACGCAACGGTACGCGCGGCATGCTTTGGCTTGAACCGTTGCTCGAAGTCGTGACCCCGGCGGGGCGCGTCGCCTATGGTCCGGTCGATGTCGACGACGTCCCGGGTCTGTTCGATGCCAACGTCACGGCCGGCGGCGATCATCCGCTCGCCCTCGGATTGACCGAAGAGATTCCGTATTTCAAGAAGCAGGAACGGTTGACGTTCGCCCGCGTTGGCATCATCGATCCCGTATCGGTCGACGACTACGTTGCACATGACGGCTATCGCGGTCTGCGCAATGCGCTCGCGTTGGACGGCGCGGCCATCGTCGCGCAAGTCACCGAATCGGGCCTGCGCGGTCGCGGCGGTGCGGCGTTCCCGACCGGCATCAAGTGGAAGACGGTACTCAACACGCCCGCCGCCCAGAAATACATCGTCTGCAATGCGGACGAAGGCGATTCGGGCACGTTCGCCGACCGCATGCTAATGGAAGGCGATCCGCTCGTGCTCGTCGAGGGCATGACGATTGCCGGCATCGCCGTGGGTGCCACGCGTGGCTATATCTACGTACGCAGCGAGTATCCGCATTCCATCGATGTGCTCAACGAAGCCATCGTCAACGCCGGCAAGGCGGGCTACCTGGGCGATGACATCCTGGGCTCGGGCAAGACCTTCCATCTCGAAGTGCGCAAGGCGGCCGGGGCTTACGTCTGCGGCGAAGAAACCGCATTGCTGGAAAGTCTCGAAGGCAAGCGCGGCGTGGTGCGTGCCAAGCCGCCGCTGCCGGCCATCGAAGGGCTCTTCGGCCTGCCGACAGTCATCAACAACGTGATTTCGCTGGCGTCGGTGCCGATCATCATGGATCGCGGCGCGGCGTTCTACAAGGACTTCGGCATGGGTCGCTCGCGCGGCACGCTGCCCATCCAGCTCGCGGGCAACATCAAGTACGGCGGCCTGATCGAGAAGGCCTTCGGGGTGACGCTGCGCGACATCCTGTACGAGTTCGGCGGTGGCGCCATCACCGGCCGCCCGCTGCGCGCGGTACAGGTCGGCGGCCCGCTCGGCTCCTATCTGCCCGAATCGCAATGGGACACCCCACTCGACTACGAAGCGTTCGCCGCACTCTGGGCGGTGCTCGGCCACGGCGGCATCGTGGCGCATGACGACACCGTCGACCTGGCCAAGCTCGCGCGCTATGCGATGGAGTTCTGCACCATCGAGTCGTGCGGCAAGTGCACGCCGTGCCGCATCGGTTCGACGCGCGGCGTCGAAGTGATGGACAAGATCATCGACGGACGCGACCGTCCCAAGCAGATCAAGCTGCTGCGCGACCTGTGCGACACCATGCTCTCCGGCTCGCTGTGCGCGATGGGCGGCATGACGCCCTACCCCGTGCTGTCTGCACTGAACCATTTCCCCGAAGACTTCGGCGCGGCCGAACCGTCGAATCTGCCGACCCAGGCCGCCTAGGAGATCGCCCACCATGATGGACCCGATGTTTGAGAAAGATTACGGCACCCCGCGCCGCGAATCGACGCAGGAAGTCACGCTGGAGATCGACGGCGAACAGGTCACCGTGCCCGCAGGCACGTCGATCATGCGCGCCGCCTCCGAAGGCGGCGTGAACGTGCCCAAGCTGTGCGCCACCGACTCGCTCGAGCCGTTCGGCTCGTGCCGTCTTTGCCTCGTCGAGATCGAAGGCCGACGCGGCTACCCCGCTTCGTGCACCACGCCCGTCGAACCGGGCATGAAGGTGCGCACGCAATCGCCGAAGCTCCAGGAACTGCGCAAGGGCGTGATGGAGCTGTACATCTCCGATCACCCGCTCGACTGCCTGACCTGCGCCGCCAACGGCGACTGCGAACTACAGGACATGGCCGGCGTGACGGGCCTGCGCGAAGTGCGATACGGCTTCGACGGCGACAATCACTTCGACAGCCAGAAAGACGAGTCGAACCCCTACTTCACCTACGACGCCTCGAAGTGCATCGTCTGCAACCGTTGCGTGCGCGCCTGCGAAGAAACGCAGGGCACATTCGCGTTGACGATCTCGGGCCGCGGGTTCGAAGCGCGCGTCTCGGCGGGACAGGATCAGTCGTTCATGGACTCCGAGTGCGTGTCGTGCGGCGCCTGTGTGGCCGCTTGCCCGACCGCGACGCTGCAGGAAAAGTCGGTCATCCACCTCGGCCAGGCCGAGCACGCCAAGATCACCACCTGCGCCTATTGCGGCGTGGGTTGCTCGTTCAAGGCGGAGATGAAGGGTAACGAAGTCGTGCGCATGGTGCCGCACAAGGACGGTCAGGCCAACGAAGGCCACGCCTGCGTGAAGGGCCGCTTTGCCTGGGGTTACGCCACGCACAAGGACCGTATCCTTACGCCCAAGATTCGCAAGAAGATCACCGATCCGTGGCAGGACGTGTCGTGGGACGAGGCGCTCGACTATGCGGCGTCGGAGTTCAAGCGCATTCAGGCCAAGTACGGGCGCGATTCGATCGGCGGGCTGGTGTCGTCACGCTGCACGAACGAAGAAGACTACCTGGTGCAAAAGCTCGTGCGCGCCGCGTTCGGCAACAACAACGTCGACACCTGCGCACGCGTGTGCCACTCGCCGACCGGCTACGGCCTGAAGGCAACGCTCGGCGAGTCGGCCGGCACGCAGACGTTCAAGTCGGTCGAACACTCGGACGTGATTCTCGTGATGGGCGCGAACCCGACCGACGGTCACCCGGTGTTCGGCTCGCGCATGAAGAAGCGTTTGCGCGCAGGCGCCAAGCTGATCGTGATCGATCCGCGCCGCATCGATCTGGTCAACAGCCCGCACATCAAGGCCGACTACCATCTGCAACTGCGTCCCGGCACGAACGTGGCAATGATCAACGCGCTTGCGCACGTCATCGTGACCGAAGGCCTGATGGCCGACGCGTTCATTGCCGAGCGCTGCGAGGACCGCGCGTTCCAGCAGTGGCGCGAGTTTACTGCTCGTGCCGAAAACTCGCCCGAAGCGACCGAAGTGCACACCGGCGTGCCGGCGCACCTCGTGCGCGGCGCCGCGCGTCTGTATGCCAAGGGCGGCAACGCGGCAATCTATTACGGCCTGGGTGTGACCGAGCATGCACAAGGTTCCACGACGGTGATCGGTATCGCCAACCTCGCCATGGCCACCGGCAACATCGGCCGTGAAGGCGTGGGCGTGAACCCGCTGCGTGGCCAGAACAACGTGCAGGGCTCGTGCGACATGGGCGCATTCCCGCACGAACTGCCGGGCTACCGTCACGTGTCGGATTCGACCGCCCGCGCGCTGTTCGAAGCGGAATGGGGCGTCGAGATCCAGTCCGAGCCGGGCCTGCGTATTCCGAACATGTTCGACGCAGCGATTGCGGGCACCTTCATGGGCCTGTACTGCCAGGGCGAGGATATCGTGCAGTCCGACCCGAACACGCAGCACGTGACGCATGCGCTCGAACAGATGGAGTGCATCGTCGTGCAGGACATCTTCCTGAACGAAACGGCGAAGTATGCGCACGTGCTGCTGCCGGGCTCGTCGTTCCTGGAGAAGGACGGCACGTTCACCAACGCCGAGCGTCGTATCTCGCGCGTGCGTCAGGTGATGCCGCCGCGCGCCGGTTACGCCGATTGGGAGGTCACGATCGAACTGGCCAAGCGACTGGGCTACGAGATGCACTACGCGCACCCGTCGGAAATCATGGACGAGATCGCCCGCCTCACACCGACATTCACCGGCGTGAGCTACGAGAAGCTCGACCAGATGGGCAGCGTGCAGTGGCCGTGCAACGAAGCGGCACCGGACGGCACGCCCGTCATGCACATCGACGAATTCGTGCGCGGCAAAGGCAAGTTCCTCATCACGCAGTACGTGCCGACGGATGAAAAGGTCACGCGCCGTTTCCCGCTCATCCTGACCACCGGGCGGATTCTGTCGCAGTACAACGTCGGTGCGCAAACGCGCCGTACGGACAACGTTCACTGGCATGACGAGGACCGGCTCGAAATCCATCCGCACGATGCAGAAGAACGCGGCGTGAAGGACGGCGATTGGGTCGGCATTCAGAGCCGCGCGGGCGAGACCGTGCTGCGTGCCGTCGTGAGCGACCGCATGCAGCCCGGCGTGGTGTACACAACGTTCCACTTCCCGGAGTCGGGCGCGAACGTGATCACCACCGACAACTCGGACTGGGCGACGAATTGCCCCGAGTACAAGGTGACAGCGGTGCAGGTCACGCCGGTGGCGCAGCCGTCGGAATGGCAGCGTCAGTACTCGGACTTCAATCGTCAGCAAGAGGCCTTCCTCGAACACGCGCGTGGTGCGACCGAGGCCAACGCGAACTAAGTCGGGGCAGGAAAAGGGGAAGCAACGCGCGCCGCGTCATCGGGGAGACCTTCGAGGCGGTGCGCTGCGACGGACAATCCGCGTCCATCGCCGGCGGCTGCGGCGAGCCTCACCGTCGATTGCCATCAGACGGTGCGGCGGACGCGCGATTGGCCACGTGAATGACGGCGGCCAACGCACAGAGAACGAATTCAGGGGACACAACAGATCATGGACACCGACAATCTGGTCAAGATGGCCAATCAGATCGGGGATTTCTTCGAGACGATGCCCGACCGCAGCGAGGCGCTCGACAACATTGCAGGCCACCTGCGACGCTTCTGGGCGCCGCGCATGCGCATGACGATTCTCGAACACCTCGAATCCACCGACGGACATGGGATGCGCGAGATCGTCGTGGCGGCGATCACGGCGCATCGCGCCGAACTCTGGCCGCGCAGCTGAGCATAGCTCAGGAATATCGCTCGGCCGTTGGCATCGCCCATGCGGCGACTGACGTAGTGACGGGCGTCGCCACGTCGGTGCCGCTCAGGTGCCGCTTGGGTGCCCCTTTGATGGGCGTCTACGCGCTCAGTTTGATGAGTACCGCCCCGCCGACCACGAGGCCGCACGCCACGAGACGGCGGGCATTGAGCTTTTCCCGCAGGAACAACCAGCCCAGCAGCACCGCGATGATGGCGCTGGACTCGCGCAGCGCCGACACGACACCCATCGGCAGGTATTGCAGCGCGAACACCACCATGGCATAGGCGCATTGCGCGACGATGCCCGCCCCCAGCGCTTCGGCCACGCGGCGGCGCGGTGCAAGGAACATGCCGCGCCATCCGCCCCGCCACTTCGCCACGGCACCGATCACCGGCACGCTCGCGAAAAGGTAGGCCCATGCGAGGTACCCGAAGCCGTTGCCGTTCGACAATCGCACGCCGAATCCATCGACAATCGTGTACGCCGCAATGAACACCCCCGTGAGCAACGCCGCAGGCACGCTGTCGCCCGAGAAGTGGCGCCCACGCAACGCCAGCGTCAGGATGCCGGCGCAGATACCCACGATGCCCCACGCCGCCATCGCTGTCGGCCACTCGCCCGCCAGCAGCAACGCCGCCCCCGAAATCAGCAACGGAGAAATGCCGCGTGCGATGGGATAGATCTGCCCGAACTCACCGACGCGATAGGCCCGAATGAGCGCCGCCGTGTACGCGACCTGCGCGCCGGCGGAGAGCAGAATAAGCGGCCAGACCTGTACCGGCGGCAGCGGCAACCACACGATGCCGGCCACGGCGGCGAGCCCTTGCGGCACCGCCATCATGCCGACTTGCCAGACGCGATCGGGACTGGCGTGGAGGAAGGCGTTCCAGGTGGCGTGCATCAGTGCCGAGAGCAGCACCAGCAGCACAATGGGCGTGGTTGTCATGGGAATGAATCGCAGCGGGCGGATGCCGGGGGGGACGACTCACGCCGCCCGCGTCGGACAGCACGCAAAGCGCCATTGTCGCAGCGGCGATCTCATCGAGATAGGGCCAACGTGAAGGATTCCTACGGGGCCAGACTGCTCCGCGATCGCCGCTCCCCACGTCATCGATTCACGTCGCCCGCCCCTCGTCGCTCGGTTGCCATGGCGTAACCGGTGCGCGCGGGTCTCGCTCGACGGCGTGCAAGCCACCTGCCGCCGGCGCCGCGCCGGCAAAAGTTGTCCACACCCTGTGTGGATAACCCACTGGATAACCTGCCCTGACCTTCTCGAACGCCTCACGAACAAAGGCTGTCAAGAGCCATGCTCAAAAAACGATCAGCCGCGGAACAAATTTTCGGCTTGACGGTCTTCCCCCTCCCTGCTCAGGCGCCGTCGCCTTCGTTTGCCGACGCATCGGGCTCCTTCGCAACCGGCGCATCGGATTTCCCGGATGCGTCGGCCGGCGACTGCGGCGCGCCGCGCAGCGCCGCCACCACCTGACTCTGCCCGAGCACCGCGTCCGGCGCCTGCTGCAAGGCCAGGCGATAGCGCTCGCCGAACTCGACGTCGGTGTGACGGAAAAGCTTGGCGGCTTCGTCGGCCAGGGCAATGCCGGCGTCTGCCTGCGGCGGCGTCTGCTCCAGCCATTCGTCGAGGGCGACGATCAGACGCGAGAGCGGGTCGAGCCAGCGAAACCAGGCGTCTTCGGTAAGCAACTGCACGAAGCGTCCGGTGGGCACCGGTCCGAAGACTGCTTCGTATTGCAGACGATCGTTGGCGATCAGCACCTTGTGCTGGGCGAGCAGCGCGGCGCGCAACGCCTGCATGGCAGCGATGTGGGCGGCACTGGCCGGCGTATTGTCAGTCGGTTCGGTCATCTATCGCCCCGTGTACGTCAGAAAGGTTGGGAAACGGAAATGGAAAGCGTCTTACATGCACTTTAGGACTTGGCCCATAGCCAGCAGACGTTTGGGTCACGATACTACACGGGTCTCGCAAACACCTCGCGAGATCGGGCTTTCACTTCCCCGTGGAAGGCCTGCTTCCTCACCCGCCAAACCGGCGGGTTTTTTTTGCCCGTGTGCCCCCCGCTGCGCGGTCATCCCGACAATCTGCCAACGCCTTCTGGCGGGCGCGACACGTCTTCGACGTTGCCTGCCGTCGATCGCGCTGGGCAAAGTCGTTTATCATCGGCACCGCTGCTTCCCCTCCTCCCGACCCCGCCATCCGATATGAGCCAATCCGTGCGTCCCCAAACCATTGGTGTCATGGGTTCCGGCAAACAGCCGTGGACCGAACTTGCCGCGCCGCTCGGCCGGGCGATCGCCATGGCCGGGTTCCACCTGCTCACCGGCGGGGGACAGGGCGTGATGGCGAGCGTGAGCGAAGCGTTCTGTGCCGTACCGCAGCGCTTGGGCCGCTGCATCGGCATCGTGCCGACCGAGGCCGTCGGCAACGATGACGAGCCGGTCAGGTTCCGCCCCGCGCCCGGCTATCCGAATCCGTTCGTGGAAGTGCCCATCGTGAGCCCGTTGCCGCGCCATCTGCCCGATGCGCCGCCAGGCACGCTATCGCGCAATCACATCAACGTGCTTTCTAGCGATGTCATCGTCGCCCTGCCCGGCCAGCACGGTACACGCGACGAAGTCGGGCTCGCCGTGCGTTACGGCAAGCCCGTTATTTTGTTCGGGGACGTTGAGCATTTCGCGGAGATGCCTGCGACGCTCGTGCGAACGGTATCGCTCGATACCGTCATGGATTTCGTCAGAAAGGTACGGTGAGCTTCGCGTCGACCGACTGGAAGCGATACGACCAGCCCGGCAGGCCGCTCGACGATGGCATCCACGGCGCGTTCAGACGCTGCATTACCGACAGATCGAGCCTCGACGCCCCGAAATTGTGCGTGTGGCTCAGCCCCACCTCGGCATAGCTGTCGTAGGTGTGAAGCGCGTTCGGGTCTTCCGAGCGACTCCTGTTGTAGCGCAATTCCAGACCCGTCGAGCCATTCGCCGTGAAGTCGAACGCGCGGCGCACGCGCCATTGCAATGTCTGTGTCTGCGTAATGCCGGCGTCAATCTGGTCCTTCGCCGCGTTGGCCTTGCCGGTGATCCCGACCGTCCAGTCGGCATCGATCGGCACCGAGTAATTGGCCGACAGATCGCGGTTCGTCGCATCGCGACGCGCATTCTGCAAATCCTGACTGAGCGTCGTATTGAACTTCCCGTACATGCCCAGCGGATTGTTCATCAACAGATTCGCAGTGCCCTGCATCTTGCCCGAGGAGGTCATGCCGCTGTTGTTCATGCCGACGTTGAATTGGTAGGGCCGCTCGTTGATCACCTGGAGGCCCACGGCCCCCTCGCCGGGCGTGCGGCTGAGTGTCGCGACGAACGGCAACTGCGCGTCGCGCACCACGAGCCCTCCACGCATCAGCATGCGGATGTTGCGATCCGCGCGACTCTCGTGTCGCGGCAGTCCGCGCAGACACGAGGCGCGCGCAAGGAAGGCATTGGGCGGCGCGATGTCCGGGGCCGACGGAGGCTCGCCGCGCTCGGCCGATGCCGCCGATGCCGCCGCATCCAGGTCGACGGCGGAAATGGCCGTGCCGTCAGCGCTCAACTCCGGCGCCACGGCAAAATCGGC
>NZ_KB290550.1:0-12625 GCF_000282835.1 Pandoraea sp. B-6
GGAGGCTGGCCTGCGACGGTGCGGCGTCTTCATGCGAATCGGTCGAACAAAAGCATAAAAACATCCCAAGCATCTCGGCATTCGCCGTCATCCGCAGGCAATCGGAATTCGTTGGAGGAACGACATGAGTTATCAGGCCCCGATCAAGGACATGCAGTTCGTGATGAACGAACTGGCGGATCTGACGAGCATCTCGGCGCTGCCGGGCTATGAGGACGCCTCGCCCGAACTCGCGCAGGCGGTGCTCGAGGAGGCGGCGCGCTTCAATCAGGAAGTGCTGGCCCCGCTGAACGTCATTGGCGACCAGCAGCCGAGCACGTGGAAGGATGGCGCCGTCACAACCACGCCGGGCTTCAAGGAGGCGTTTCGTCAGTTCTCCGAGGCGGGCTGGCAGGGGGTCGTGCATCCGCAGGCGTTTGGCGGGCAGGGGCTGCCGAAGCTGGTGGCCACGCCGTGCACGGAAATGCTCAATGCCGCGAACCTGTCGTTCGCGCTGTGTCCGTTGCTGACCGACGGCGCTGTCGAGGCGTTGCTCACCGCGGGCACTGATGCACAACGCGCGCTCTACGTCCCGAAACTGCTTTCGGGCGAGTGGACCGGCACGATGAACCTGACCGAGCCGCAAGCGGGTTCCGATCTCGCGATGGTGCGCACGCGCGCCGAACGCGAGGCCGACGGGACGTATCGCATCTTCGGCACGAAGATTTTCATTACGTTCGGCGAACACGACATGGCCGAGAACATCGTGCATCTCGTGCTCGCACGCACCCCCGATGCGCCCGCCGGCGTGAAGGGCATTTCACTGTTCATCGTCCCGAAGTTCAACGTCGACGCCGAGGGCAATCTCGGGGCGCGCAACGATGTGCATTGTGTGTCGATCGAGCACAAACTCGGCATCAAGGCCAGCCCGACGGCGGTGCTGCAGTTCGGCGACAACGGCGGGGCAACGGGCTACCTGGTCGGCGAGGAGAATCGCGGCCTCGAATACATGTTCATTATGATGAACGCCGCGCGCTTCGCGGTCGGCATGCAAGGTGTGGCTATCGCCGAGCGTGCGTATCAGCATGCCGTGGCGTACGCCCGCGATCGTTTGCAAAGCCGTCCGGTCGATGGCTCGTCGCGTGACGCCGTAGCCATCATTCATCACCCGGACGTCAAGCGCATGCTAATGACGATGCGTGCGCTGACCGAAGGCGCGCGTGCGCTCGCTTACGTGGCGGCAGCACACGCCGATATCGGTCACCACGCAGCAGACGCGGCCGAACGCAAACGTGCACAGGCCGTCTATGAATTTCTCGTGCCGATCGTCAAGGGCTGGAGCACCGAGATGTCGCTGGAGGTGACGAGCCTCGGCGTGCAGGTGCACGGCGGCATGGGCTTTATCGAGGAAACGGGCGCGGCGCAGTACTACCGCGACGCGCGCATCCTGCCGATCTACGAAGGCACGACGGCGATTCAGGCGAACGATCTGATCGGCCGCAAGACGCTGCGCGACGGCGGTGCCGTGGCCCGCGCCCTGTGCGAGCAGATCAGGGTGACGGAAAACGAACTGCGTGCGCTGGGCGGCGTGGGGCCGGGCGTGGCAGACCGTCTGGCGAAGGGGCGCGAAGCGCTCTCGATCGCCGTCGACTATGTGCTCGCGAACACGCAGGACAATGCGAATGCAGTGTTTGCAGGCAGCGTGCCGTACCTGACGCTTGCCGGTATCGTGCTGGGGGGATGGCAGATGGGCCGCGCGTTGCTGGCCGCACAGACGTTGCGCGATCAGGACCCGTCGTTCTACGATGCCAAGATCGGTACCGCGCGCTTCTTCGCGGATCACTTTCTCACGCGAGCGCCGGGTCTTGCCCTGGCGATTACCGAGGGCGCGGCGTCGACCCTGTCGTTGAGCGAAGAAGCACAGTTCTGATCGGCCTGTCACGCTGGCGTGACGCGATCGATGGGAAGGCGGCCTACGGGCCGCCTTTTTTTGTGCGAGTGCAGCGGATGGACGCGACACAACGGACACAACGGACGAAAAAAAACGGCACTGCATGCGCAGTGCCGTGTATTGGGTCCCCGCCTCAGCCGCTAAGCCGGCATCCTGAACCGTGAGGTTCAAGGTGGTCGCGGTTAGTAACGCTTCGGGTTCATCAGACAGAGTGACGATCACACCAGCACTACAAACTTCCGCAACCTGCAACAGATCATTGGTTCAAGGAATCTATGACTTTCGCGAACCAGGCAGGGAAAACTAACTTTTTGAATCGAACGGCAGCCAGTGAATTTTCAGCTTTGATACTGATCGATCACAGCACTCAGTCGTTCGTTCATGCGATTCATTCTACTCTGAATTTCTTCCGCGGGGAATGCTTGTCCAGCAGCAATACTTTTTTCCAGCGCAAGCAATTCGGATGCCAGACTCAAGGCTGCCATGACGGCAATCCGGTCGGTGCCGCGCACGTTGCTTTGCGCACGCACCTTGCTCATCTCGGCATCGACGCGCGACACCGCAGACAGCAAGTCGGCCTCGTGTTCCGGCGGGCAGGCGAGCCGGTACGACTGTTCCAGAATATTGACTTCGAGCTGCTTGATCGTCATGCGTTTTCTCCACCGGGGGTGCCGAGCAGATCCATTTGACCTTCAGCGGGGTTCTGCGTCGGGAGCTTTTCCAGAATGGCATTCAGGCGAACCTGCGCTTCGTCGATCTTGGCAGCAAGTTGATCGCGCTGCAGACGCAGGGCGTCGCGCTCGACGCGCAACTGCTCGATGGCGGTGCGTGTGTCGTCGCATTCAGCACGCGCGCGATCGAGTTCGGCGAGCAGCGCTTGGTTGTGTTGATGAAAACGTTGGCTGATCACAACCAACTGTTCAATTTTGTCGGTGAGATTGTCGAGATCGGTGAGCATCGGGCTGCGTCCTCTTAATTGCCCTACATTCTAACGGAATCGGCGGCCAATGCCCGACGAACGAGCATTGACGCTCATTCGAATGGCCCCTACACTTGCGGCACTTCGGTGCTCGCGCACGCCCTCCCGGCATGCGCAGTTAAACGGGAAACAGGGAGCCGCGCCCCCACACGGGCTGGTCAACCTGTGCTGCCCCCGCAACGGTAAGTCATTCTTTCGGCCCGAAAGGTTTCCGAAAACGCGCTTCACCTTCATCGCCACTGTGAGCTATCCGCTCGCGGGAAGGCCGGTCAGGCGCCACAATGACCAGCCCGGATACCGGCCGGAGTGAGTGGGGAAACGCCATGCCATCCGGCGCAGCCGGTGGCGGGCAGTCGTCGTTTTCATGTGTCGGTGCTTCGCATCCGTGACGTGTCACCGGCGCTCCCCTTGCGCCAGCGGCCTGCGGGGGAACGGGCCTAGGCAATAAAAAACTACGGAAGTCACACCCGATCATGCGCACCCACGTTCGCGCGATGGCGCTGCACGCGCCTGTCTTGCCACGTCCTACCTGCACTACCCGCATTACGTCTTCACCGGCCACGTCGGTTGCCGCCCCGCACCGTCTTGCCATCGCGGCGGCCCTGTTGGCCGCCAGCATCGGCGCCCATGCCCAGTCGGCCCAGTCCGCCGATGCCGCATCGACGGCGTCGTCCGTGCCGGCAGTGCTCGCCGCCAATCCGCCCGACAACCCCGCGACCGACAGCCCCACCGCCGTGCAACTCAAGGCGACCGTGGTGACAGCCTCGCGCACCGAGCAGACGCTCACAGACACGCTGGCGGCCACCTCGGTCATCACGCGCGAAGACATTGAACGCAGCCAGACGCAGGATTTGCCGACGCTGCTGCGCGGACAGGCTGGCGTGGAAATCGTGCAGAACGGCGGTTTCGGCACGTCGGCCAGCGTCTTCATGCGCGGCGCGGCATCGAACGCTGCGCTCGTGCTCATCGACGGGGTGCCCGTCAACGCAGCCACGACCGGTACGACCAACATCGCTCAGATCCCGGTGTCGCAGATCGACCACATCGAGATCGTGCGCGGCAACGTCTCGGCCCTGTATGGTTCGCAGGCCGTCGGTGGCGTGATCCAGATCTTCACGCGCAAGGGCAACGGCGGCCCGCCCCGCGCCTATGCCGAAGTGGGCTACGGCACGAACAACACCACGCAGGCCAACGCCGGCATTGCCGGCGCGTTCGACGACGGCAAGACCCGCTTCTCCCTGGACGTCTCGCGGTTTCACACCAACGGCATCTCGGCGCAGGACCCGCGCTTCGCGCCGAAGGTCAACCCCAACCGCAACGGCGACGACAACACGAGCGTGAGCGCATCGCTGTCGCGCAAGGTCGGCGACACGTGGGAGGTCGGTGCGCGTCTGTTTCAGAGCGACGGCAGCAGCAGCTACGACAATGCCTACGGCAAGCCCACCGACCTGAACGACAGCGACGCCCGCGTTCGCCAGATCTCTGGTTACGCGAAGGGCAACCTCACGGACAAGTGGAAGACCCGGATCACCGTCACGCAGGGCGACGACTACAGCTATAACTATCTGAACGGCAGCGGTAACGGCAACTTCCATACGTCGAGCAACCAGATCGACTGGGCCAACGAATATGCGTTCATGCCGGATCAGAAGCTGATCGCCGGCTACACGCGTCTGGAGCAAACGGTCGAGAGCAGTACGAACTACGACCGCAACAACCGCCATCTCGATTCGGGCTACGTCGGATATGAGGGACGATTCGGCAAGCATCAGATTCAGGCCAACGTGCGACGCGACGTGTATTCCGATTTCGGCGGCGCGAACAGCTACTGGGCCGGCTACGGCTACTCGCTCACGCCACAGTGGAAGGTCATGGCCAATGCGTCGGACGGCTTTCGCGCACCGACCTTCAACGAGCTGTTCTATCCGGGGTTCGGCAATCCGAACCTGCAACCGGAACGCTCTATTTCGAAGGAACTCGCCGTGCAGTTCAACGGCGGCGAGCGCCTCGGCCTGGTCAAGTTGACGGGGTTCCGGACCGACTACACCAACCTGATCCAGTCGCTCACGGTGTTTCCGTACACGGCTGCGAACGTCGCAAACGCGCGCGTCGAGGGCCTGGAGTTGACCTACGCGGGCCGTCCGTTCCTCGGCATGGACGTGCGCGCTTCGTTCACGCGGCAGAACCCAACCGATCTGGATGCCGACAGGCAACTGGCGCGTCGCGCCCGGCAGTTCGGGTCGGTCGGTCTGTCGAAGACGTTCGGCAAATTCACCGTCGGCGGCGATGTCTTCTACAGCGGCGAGCGTTACGATACGGGCGGTCAGCATCTCGGTGCCTACACGCTCGTGAACCTTCAGACACGCTACGATATCGACAAATCCTGGTACGTCTCGGCGCACCTCGACAACGTCTTCAACAAGAACTACCAGACGGTCTATGGCTACAACACCCTCGGACGCGCGATTTACGTCTCGCTCGGCTGGAAACAGTTCTAACGACGTCCCGGCAGGGCGAGACGTCGCATGACGCTGCGTCGCGCCCTCGCCATCTGGACGGGACTGGCCGGTGTGGCACTGGCCGTTCTCGTGGTGTCGCTCATGCTAGGGAGCGTGCCGGTCTCGCTGCGCGAAATCGGCACGTTGCTGCTCGGCCATGACGCCGGTCTTGCCGGCGACGTGGTCTGGCGTCTGCGTCTGCCGCGTGCACTCGCCGCGTTCGCCTGTGGCGGCCTGCTCGCGGTCGCGGGCACGTTGATGCAAACGCTGTTGCGCAACCCGCTCGCTGACCCTTACGTGCTGGGCATTTCCGGCGGTGCGGGGGTTGCCGCGCTGGCGTCGCTGGCACTCATGCTGCCTTTTTTCTGGGTGCAGACGAGCGCCTTCGCTGGCGCGCTTGCGGCCATTGCCCTCGTGATGGCGCTGTCTCGCCGAAGCTTTCTACGCCATGACGATCACGACAGCAGTACCCAATTGTTGTTGACCGGCGTGATGATGGCCGCCGGCTTTGGCGCGCTCGCCACGCTCATTCTCACCCTCGCACCCGACGCCAGCCTGCGCGGCATGCTGTTCTGGCTCACGGGCGATCTGAACGGCGTCGACCGCGCCTGGTTGCCGCTGATCGCGCTCGCGGCGACGCTGCTCATCGTGTGTCCGGTCGCGCATCGCCTGAATGTGCTGCTGCGCGGCGAAGCGGTGGCGCATGGCGTGGGCGTGGCCGTCGGCCCCCTGCGCGCCCGCATCTATCTGGCGGCGTCGCTGGCAACCGCCGTGGCCGTGACCACCGCGGGCAGCATCGGCTTCGTCGGTCTCGTCGTGCCGCACATCCTGCGTCTGCGCTTCGGCAACGATCAGCGCATGCTGCTCCCTGCCGCCGCGCTCGGGGGTGGGGCGTTGCTGATGTTCGCCGATCTTGTGGCGCGCACAGTCATTGCGCCGACGCAATTGCCCGTTGGCGTCATCACGGCGATGATTGGCGTGCCCGTTTTCCTGTGGCTGCTTTCCCGACGGGCCATCCAATGAGCGCACCGCTGCTGCAAACACACGCGCTGACGCTGCGCGCCGCAGAGCGGGTGCTCGTGGACCAGCTCGATCTCGTGATCGCGCCGGGCGAGTGCTGGTGTCTGGCCGGCCCCAACGGCGCGGGCAAGACGACATTGCTCGGCACGCTCGCCGGACTGCGTCAGGTGGACGAGACACCGGCGCGCGGCGCCCCGCTCAGCGCCAGTGGCCGCGTGATGCTTGGCGGCAAGGCGTTGGCGCAGTGGCGACCGGCGTCGCTCGCCAAGGTGCGCGCGCTGATGCCGCAACAGACGCGCGACGCGTTCGGCGCCACCGCGCTCGAAGTGGTGCTGACGGGCCGTCATCCCTATCTGGCGCGAGGCCGCTGGGGGGCATGGGAGTCGGACGACGACATCGCCGCCGCCATGGCCGCCCTTGCGCAGGTTGGTCTGGAGCGCTTCGCCGCGCGCGACGTCACCACGCTCTCGGGGGGCGAGCGCCAGCGCGTATCGCTGGCCGCCGTGCTGGCGCAGGCCACGCCGTTGCTGTTGCTCGACGAACCGGTCTCGCATCTCGATCTTCATCACCAGATCGACGCGCTTGAGCGACTCGCCCGCCACGCCGAAGGCATTGATGCCGCCGTCATCTTCTCTTGCCACGATTTGAATCTGGCGCGACGTTTCGCCACGCACGCGCTGCTGCTCGACGGCCGTGGCGGATGGCGCGCCGGCCCGGTGAACGACGTGCTCTGCGCCGAGCATTGCAGCCACGCCTTCGGGTATCCGCTGCGCCTCATTCGCGATGGCGACGACGAGGCCCTCGTGCCCGTGCGTCGCCTGTAAATGGCGCGCATGATGCCCCGACGGGCGGGCGTACACTCTCATCCGCGTGCGGCCGTCTCGCGCCGTACGCCTGCTTTTGACAGGTGCTGTTCATGACACAAGAAACCCCGCAATCCCCATCCCAATCGGAAGCCGACGACGGGCGCAACGCGCGCCATCGCACGCGCATGGCGCGCAAGAAGGAGGTGATCGACGACAAGATCGCGCAGGCCCAGCGCGACTGTGGCGTGATCGTCGTCACGACCGGCAATGGCAAGGGCAAATCGAGCTCCGGCTTCGGCATGGTCGTGCGCGCGATGGGGCACGGCATGAAGACGGGCGTCGTGCAGTTCATCAAGGGCGCGATCCCGACGGGTGAGGAGACCTTCCTGCGCCGCTTTCCTTCGGAGTGCGAGTTTTTTGTGATGGGCGAGGGCTACACCTGGGAGACGCAGGACCGCACGCGCGACATCGCGAAGGCCGAAGCGGCCTGGGAGCAAGCGCGCCGAATGTTGCGCGACCCGTCGTTCGGTCTGGTGTTGTTCGACGAGTTGAACATTGCCCTCAAGCTCGGCTATCTCGACGTCGACACGGTGATCGCCGATTTGCAGGCACGACCGGAGATGCAGCACGTGGTGATCACAGGACGCGGCGCCCCGCAAGCGCTGATCGATGTGGCTCACACCGTGACCGATATGACGCCGGTCAAGCATGCGTTTGCCCAGGGCATCCGTGCGCAGGCCGGCGTGGAAATGTAACCACTGCCTCATTGTTTCAGGACGTCACCGTATGAATGCTTTCAGCCCCTCGCTCGCCGAGCTTTTCGATATCGCCGCGCCTGCCGCGGCGATGGACGCCTCGCTCAGGCACGCCATTGACATCAAAACGAAGCCGCCCGGCAGTCTGGGCGCGCTCGAGCGCGTGGCCCACCAGGTCGGCCGGATTCAGCAGAGCGCGACGCCCGATCTCGCGCGTCCGACCATGCTGGTGTTCGCGGGCGATCACGGCATCGTCGCTGCGGGCGTGAGTCCATATCCACAAGCCGTCACCGCGCAGATGGTGCATAACTTCCTGCGCGGCGGTGCAGCCATCAATGTGTTCTGCCGCACTCACGGCATTGGGCTGGAGGTCGTCAACGCGGGCGTTGCGGCTGATTTTCCGTCGCATGCATCGCTCGTCGACATTCCCGTGGCGCGCGGCACGCAGAACTTCCTCGAAGCGCCCGCCATGACCCGCGAGCAACTCGAAACGGCGTTGGCCGGCGGGGCCGCGCGCGTTGTGGCGCACGCCTCGCTCGGCACGCGCATGATTGGCTTTGGCGAGATGGGCATCGGCAACACGTCGTCGGCGGCGTGTCTGATGCAGCGGCTGACCGGCCTGCCGCTCGCGGCATGTGTCGGACGCGGCACCGGTGTCGACGACGCCGGTCTCGTGCGAAAGACCGCCATACTCGAGCGTGCGCTGGCGGCGCATCCGCACGTGGGGAATGGGATGCCGGATCCGCTGGAGACGCTCGCCACCTTTGGCGGCTTCGAGATCGCAATGATGACCGGTGCATATCTCGCGGCCGCGAAGTTGGGACTCGTCATCGTGGTGGACGGTTTCATCAGCACATCGGCGCTGTTGGTCGCCGCGCGCGTGTCGCCAGCGGTGCTCGACTATTGCGTCTTCGCGCACGCGTCGGACGAAACCGGCCATCGTGCCATGCTCGAGATCCTCACGGCGACGCCGTTACTGCAACTGGGCCTGCGTCTCGGCGAGGGCACGGGCGCTGCGCTCGCGATGCCGCTCATTCAGGCGGCCGCCGCGTTTCTGCGCGAGATGGCAACGTTCGAAGGGGCGGGCGTGAGTGAGCGCGAGGCGTCGGACCAATGACCCCCTCGTCCCCCGATCCCTCGCGCCCCGCGGGCGATGCCGATGCGCCGTCGAGCGCGTTGGCAACGCGGGATCGCCCGGCGCGCGAAGGGGCTTGCGCAGGGGCGTTCGGGGGCATCAAGGGACAGGTGCGGCTTTTCCTGACCGCGCTCGGGTTTTTCACCCGGGTGCCGATTCCGCCATGGGTCGGTCATTCGCCCGAGCAACTGAATGCCGCGACGCGTTATTTCCCGCTCGTCGGCGTGTTCGTCGGCGCGCTCGTCGCGTTGTTGACGGTGGCGATGGGCCGGTTGTGGTCGCCGCACCTCGCGATCGCATTGGGGTTGGGCATCACTGTGCTGCTCACCGGGGCTTTTCATGAGGACGGGTTGGCCGATTCGGTCGACGCGTTCGGCGGCGCGTTCACGCGCGAGCGCGTGCTGGAGATCATGCACGACTCGCGTATCGGCACCTACGGCGCGGTGGCGTTGTGGCTGGCGCTTGCCGTCAAATGGCAGGCCCTCGTCGACATACAGGCGGCGGCGGGGTGGGGCGGCTTTGCCGTCGTGCTGATCGGCGCGCACGCCGCCAGCCGCAGTATGGCGATCAGTCTGTTGCGCTCGCTCGATTACGTGCGCCCGGAAGGCAAGGCCAAGCCGGTCGCGCAACGTTTGCACCTGCGCGAGCTGCTGTTTGGCGTGGCGTGCAGCGTGCCGTGGTGGGGGTGGCCCGACTGGCGCGCCGGCGTGACGGGCGCGGTGGTGCTGATCGCATTGCGCGCGGGCTTCATCCGGTATCTGCGCCGCCGTCTCGGCGGCTACACCGGCGACACGCTCGGCTTTGCCCAACAACTCGGCGAGCTCGCGCTGTATCTCACGGTGTGCGCATGGATCTGATCCTGATGCGGCATCCGCCGCCCGATGTCGCGTCTTCCGTCTGTTACGGCCAGACCGACCTGCCGGTCGATGCGGCGCGCTTCGACGCGTGTGTCGCCGCGATGCGGGCCGGACTCGCGGCGCAACTCGATGGCCGCACGCCGACGGCGATTCATAGCAGTCCCTTGCTGCGCGCACGTCGCGCCGCCGACGCCTTGGCGACGTCGTTCGGCGTGCCGGTGACAGAAGATGCGCGTCTTGCGGAGATGGACTTCGGCGCGTGGGAAATGCGGCCGTGGGACAACCTCGACCGGCGCGATCTCGATGCGTGGGCACGCGACATCCATGGATTCTCGCCTCCCGGCGGTGAATCCGCGCGCGACGTCGTGTTGCGCATGCACGCGTGGGCGAGGGCGTTGCGTGCCGGCGCGAACGACGTGCATGTGGCCGTCGCCCACGCTGGACCGATTCGTCTGCACACCGCAACGGCGTTGCGCATGCCGACCACGGCATGCCTGTCATGGGCGCTCGACTTCGGCGCGCTCTGTCACCTTCACGTTGCCGACGACGGCCATGCGCGATTGATTCGCTGGAACACATGAGCGGCCGGGCGCCGCCCCGCGACGGCATTACTGCACGGCAGGTTGGCGACGTGCGCGAGCGATATCGAGGTCTTCACACATCGCGCGTGCGCCGTCGAGAATGCGCGGGCCGGGCCGGCTGATGAGGTCGCCGTCGATGCCGAACAGGTTGTTGTGGGCCACGGCAGGCAACTGCGGCCACTTGCGCCAGGCGTCGAGCGTGGCGAGCGGCTTGACGGACGCCGTTGCGCCAGACGTCGCCGTGAACATCGCTTCCGGGCGTTTGGCCAGTACCGCTTCGACGGACACGCGCGGCACGAGCGGCGCTTCGTCGGCGAAGGCGTTCACACCGCCGCACAGCCGGATCACGTCGCTCACCATGGCGTTGCCGTTGAGTGTCATGAGCGGTTGCGTCCACACCTGATAGAAGACCTCGACAGGCGAGCGCGATGCGTACTGCTTGCGCAGCGCTTCGTAGCGCGCGCGAAACGCTTGTGCCGACGCTTGCGCTTTGGCAGGTGTTCCCGTCAACGTGCCCAGCGTCTCGATTGCCGCGGGCAGATCCGTCAGATGCTTCGGCTCGGAATAGAAAATCGGTATTTTCAACTGTCTCAATGCTTCGACCTGACGCTGCGAGTTGCCATGCATCCACACGACGAGCAGGTCGGGTTTGAGCGAGAGAATGCGTTCGAGATCAAGCGCGCTGTTGTCGCCAACGCGCGGCAGGCGACGCGCGGCCTCGGGGTAGTCTGAGTAAGCGACCACGCCCACCACCTTGTCGCCCGCGCCGGCCGCAAACAGCAGCTCGGTCGCGTGCGGCGAGAGGCTCACCACGCGTTGGGCCGGCGCCGGGAGGGTGACCGTGGCACCGGAGTCATCTTTGACGGAGATGGCGGCGTGGGCACTGAGCGTGGCGAGCCAGGCAGCGGCCAGGGCAATTCCATAGCGGCGAATTCCGCGGAGACGGCAAAGCAGGGGCATGGCCGGAAGATTGAGCGGCATCTGGGCGGGCTTGGGGTTGAAGGACGTGGGTTGGCACGGTGGAGCGTCGCGAAAACGCACCGGCCCGCCGGCCGACTCGCCATTCTCTGCGGGTTGTGTCGTCGCGACAAGGGGCTGGCGTGCTGATCCCCGCGAACCGATGTCATGCATGAGAGGTCGAACGATGCGTGACGCGATAGGCTGGAGCGCGTCGGGACATCGGCAGACAATACTTACGGCCCGTGCGGGGGATTCTGGGAGTGGAAGTCGTGAAGCGAAATATCGGAATGAGGAGCGCGTTGACGCTCGCACTGGTGATGATGCTCGGTGCGTGTGCGGCGCCGGACGGACATGGTGGTGCGAGCGCCGCGAACGGCACGAGCAAGGTGCAAGCCTACGGCGTGATCGACGGTGGCGTAACGGTGGTCAAATAGTGGGACGTGTCGATAGACGCAGGGTGCGAAGCCTCGCGGGACAAAACGCTGGCGATCGCGCCTCAAGTGAAAACGACCGCGCCCCCCGGACTCCGGAGAGTTCAGGGGGCGCGATCGCTAACGCGTTGTCAGGGCGTGACTAAAGCGTGACTACATCCTGACTATAGCGTTACTGAAGCGAGACTCCGGCGACCGGTGGATGGCGCACCGTGTAACAGAACCGCTTGCGCGGCAGTGTCCGGCCAACCGGTTGGCGACCTTAGTTGGACGCCGGGGCCGGGGCGGCAGCACCTGCGTCCGACGCCGGCGCGCTCATGGCAGCGCCTGCATCGCTGGCCGGTGCGGCCGTGTCTGCCGCCGGTGCCGATGCCGACGTGTCGGCGGCCGGCGCGGCCGTTTGGTCTTCCTTCTTGGTGCAACCGACCGTCACGACAGCGGCGGTCAGGAGGGTCGCGAGCAACAGAGGCAGTTTTTTCATTTGGTCGTCCTTTTATCGGGGAAAGCCCTTGCGAAAGAACCTTCAGTCTAACGGCGCCCTTCGGCGATGACTGTATGCATTTGTTGCAGAAATGCTTCAATTTGTAACGAAAAAGGGCTCGCGTCTCACGTCGTTTGATACGAGATAAGCGCAAATGAGGCGACCCTTCGGGCGCGTTACGAGGAATTTGGA
>NZ_KB290550.1:12661-23880 GCF_000282835.1 Pandoraea sp. B-6
GAGCCGTCGAGTGCCAACTGCAATCGCTGCCATTCGCTCTCGGTCGACGGCAGGCCGAGCCGCAGACTCGGCAAGGTCCGCGTTTCCCCGTTCGCCACGGCGATCGGACGTGCCTCGAAAAGCCGTGTCCAGATGCCCTGCGCCGCCAACTGGGCGTGCCATCGCGGCGCCATCGCATGCGGTGTCCACGCGAAAAGGGGCGTGCCTTGCGCGGGCCAGCCCCGCCCTCGCAACAGCGCGAGCAGGCGCTGGCCGTCCTTCTCCAAACGCACGCGCGTCGCCGCTTGCCAGGCCGTATCGCGCAGGGCCGTTCGGACCGCGAACCTTGCCGGGCCGCTGACCGTCCACGCGCCAAGTCGCTCGGCCAAGCGCGTCGCCACCCCCTGCGGACAAAGGGCAAAGCCCGCGCGAATACCCGCCAACCCGAAGAACTTGCCGACCGAGCGCAGCAGGACGAGGCCATCCTCGCCTGCGTGGCATGTCATCGACGCGTGGGGCGACGCGTCGGCAAAAGCCTCGTCGACAATCAACATGCCACCGCGCTCGACCAGCAAACCTTGCCATCGGGAGAGGGTCTGGCGTGAAACGCACCGTGTCGTCGGATTGTCGGGATTGACCCACACGAGGTAGTCGACGTCGGGCAAGCCGGCCTCGGGCCCCAGCCATGGCACAAGGGTGTGTCCGGCTTGGGCGAAGGCCGGCGCGTACTCGCTGTAGGTGAGCGAGGCGACGGCGACGCTTCCCGGCGGCAGCAGCGCGGGTAACGCGCGAATGACGGCCTGGGATCCGGCGCACGGCACCACGGCCTGGACAGGCGCGCCGTAGTACTGCGCCGCCACGTCGCGCAGATCGTCGAAGGCATCGGGCAAGTCGCGCCAGACGCTCGCAGGCGGCATCGGCACGGGATAGCCGTTCGGATTGATGCCTGTGGACAGGTCGAGCCAGTCTTCGCGCGGCCGTTGATACCGCACAATGGCTTCGCCGAGATTGCCGCCATGGCGAGGCGCTGGTGACGCGTACAACGCGGGGAATGCCGTCTCGTTCACAACATTCCCGTCGGCACGCTATCGGCCTGTGAGGCCGCGAAAAGCGCCAGCGCGCCGCCGACGATCAGCCACATCCACATCGAGCGAGAGATGAGCCGCCACGCGGCCTCGATGTGCTGCGGCGACGGCGTCATGCCACAACCCAGCGCCGGACGTGCTTCCCACTCGCCGTGATAGCGGGCGGGGCCGCCCAATTGGACACCGAGACTGCCGGCACCAGCGGCCATCACCGGCCCGGCGTTCGGGCTGGACCAGGCGCTCGCCTGCGTGCGCCAGCAGTCGATGGCCCGGGCGACGTCGCCGAAGATGGCGTAGCTCGCAGCGGTCAGCCGCGCGGGAATCCAGTTGAGGGCGTCGTCGATGCGAGCGGCCGGCCGGCCGAAGTACAGAAACTTGTCGGTGCGATAGCCCCACATGGCGTCGAGCGTGTTCGCGAGTCGGAACAGCACGACGCCGGGCGCACCTGCGATGGCGAACCAGAACAGCGCGCCGAAGATGGCATCGTTGCCGTTCTCCAGCGTTGACTCCACCGCTGCGCGCGCGAGATCGGAGGCACTCGCGTCTTCAGTGTCGCGCGAGACGATGCGAGCGGTGAGCGCGCGCGCTTGCGCCAAGTCGCCGTCGCGCAGTGCCTGGGCGATGGGCATCACATGCTCGCGCAGGCTGCGCGCCCCCAGGGCGGCGTACAACGCGAGCGCCTGCCAGACAATGCCGCCCCAACCGGGCAGGAACGTCAGCGCCCAGGCGATCGCGACGGGCAGTACCAGCATGATCGCCCACGCCCAGGCGCCGCGCACCATGGCGCTGAACGGCTTGTCCTGGATGCCGGGCGCGTTGAGCCAGGCTTCGACGCCGTTGGCGATGTAGCCGAACCCGGCCAGCGGATGCCACCGGCGCGGCTCGCCGAGCCAGGCGTCGAGCAGTACGCCGATCAGGGCGGCGAGCCAGAGCGATTCGGGGGCGATGGCAGTGAGCATTGGCGATTATCCTTTGACGGTCATCGGCAATCCGGCGACGACAAAACGCACTTGCGGGGCGCGTGCCGCGACACGCTGGTTCAGACGGCCCAGCTCATCGACGTAGCGGCGCGTCAGCGAGCCCATCGGAATCACGCCGAGTCCGATTTCGTTGCTGACGACAACGATCTTGCCGGGCAGCGATTCCAGCGTCCGGTCGAGCGATTCGACGACACCGTGCCACTGCGTATCGCTGGCGGGCCCGTCGGGATGATCGTCGGGCGGGCAGAGCCAACCGGCCAGCCACAGCGGCAGACAGTCGACCAGTACGCAATGGCCGTCACGGGCGACGTCGCGCAGTGTTCCCGTGAGATCGCGTCCGACTTCCACGGTGCGCCAGTGCGCCGGACGGCTGGCGCGATGGTGGGCGATGCGCGCGCGCATCTCGGGCTCGTCGCTTACCGCGGCGGTAGCGACGTAGGTGACCGGCAGGCCGCTTTGTCCGGCGAGACGTTCGGCGAACGCACTCTTGCCGGAGCGCGCGCCACCCAGCACGAAAGTCAGGTCGAGGGCACTCATGGGCAATATTGTACGAGCGGCCGATGCGATAATTCGCGTCATGAGTGAATTCCCTGTCAATTTCGCGGCGCCCGCACGCGCCTATCGGGGCACCCTGATGATTCAGGGCACGTCGTCCGATGCCGGCAAGAGCACTTTGGTCGCCGGTCTGTGCCGTTTGCTCCATCGTGAAGGCGTGCGCGTGGCACCCTTCAAGCCGCAGAACATGGCGCTCAACAGTGCCGTGACGGCCGACGGCGGCGAGATCGGTCGGGCGCAGGCCTTGCAGGCGCAGGCGGCCGGCATCGCGCCGCACACCGACTTCAATCCCGTGCTGCTCAAACCGAGCAGCGACCGCGGCGCGCAGGTCATCATCGGCGGCAAGGTCATGGCCGATCTCGATGCGCGTGCGTATCACGAGTACAAGCCCCGTGCGATGGCCGCCGTGCTGGCCGCTTACCAGCGCTTGCGCACCGGCTACGATGCGGTGCTCGTCGAAGGGGCCGGCAGCCCGGCCGAGGTGAACCTGCGCGCGCGCGACATCGCGAACATGGGCTTCGCCGAGGCGGTCGACGCGCCAGTGTTGCTCGTCGCCGATATCGACCGGGGCGGTGTGTTCGCGCAATTGCTCGGCACGCTCGCGTGTCTGTCCGAGAGCGAGCGTGCACGCATCAAGGGTTTCGTCATCAACCGGTTTCGAGGCGATCCGTCGCTGTTGACCAGTGGCCTCGATTGGTTGGAGGCGCGCACCGGCATCCCGGTGCTGGGCGTGTTGCCCTATCTTCACGCCCTGCACCTGGATGGCGAAGACATGCTGCCCGACGAGCGCCACTCGGCCGCGCGCAGCGAGACGCGCCTGCGCGTCGCGGTACCCGCTTTGCCACGCATCAGCAATCACACCGACTTCGACGCCTTGCGGGCGCACCCGCAGGTCGATTTCCGCTATGTCGGTGCGGGCGAGTCGTGGCCCGACAGCGATCTCGTGATTCTGCCCGGCAGCAAGCATGTGCGTGCCGATCTGGCATGGCTGCGGGGGCAGGGTTGGGCGCCGGCCATCGCACGGCATCTGCGCTACGGCGGCAAGGTGCTAGGTATCTGCGGGGGCTTGCAGATGCTCGGGACGTCGATTCACGATCCGCTCGGGCTGGAAGGCGAGGCGGGGACGACCGCCGGCCTCGGATGGCTCGACCTCGAGACCACGATGCAGCCGCAAAAGCAGCTCCGTGTCGTGACGGGACACCTCGCCGTCGGCGATGCCCCCGTGAGCGGCTATGAGATCCACATGGGCGTGACGCACGGGGCGGCGCTCGAGCGGCCGGCTGTCTGGTTGGCGGGCGACGCGAGCCACGCGGCGCAATCGAGTGAAGCGGCCGCCCGCGCCGACGGCGCCCGCTCGGCCGACGATCAGGTGATGGGCACCTACCTGCATGGCCTATTCGATACGCCACAGTCCCTGCAAGCGCTGCTCACGTGGGCCGGCGCCGGTGATGTCGAAGCGCAGGACTACAACGCGCTACGCGAGGCGTCGCTCGACCGGTTGGCGGATTCGCTGGCGGCGCATCTGGATCTATCGCGGGTCTGGGCATGTCTGCATGAGTGCACAGCGAAGGTGGACTGACGCGAGGCCGCCATCCCGCCGTTGTAAGATGAACGGCAAATCGACCTAGGGGAGTCTGCAATGCCGGTGATTGTTGTGGCGAATCCGAAGGGGGGAGTGGGCAAGAGTACGCTGGCGACGAATCTGGCCGGCTATCTGGCCGCGCAGGGGCATGCGGTGATGCTCGGTGACACGGATCGGCAGCAGTCGTCGCGGGCCTGGTTGGGCTTGCGCCCGCCTGGACTGCGTCCGATCGCCACCTGGGATGTCGATCACAACGATGTCGCCCGTCCACCCAAGGGCACGACCCATGCGGTGCTCGACACCCCCGCGGGTTTGCACGGCAAGCGGCTCGAGTCGATCCTCAAACTCGCCGACTACGTGCTGGTGCCGCTGCAGCCGTCGATCTTCGATATTCTCGCCACACGCGATTTCCTGCAAAAGCTGGGCGAGGAGCGGGCGGTGCGACAGGGCGATGTGCGTATCGGCGTGGTCGGCATGCGGGTCGATGCCCGCACTCGCGCGGCCGATCAGCTCTCGCGCTACTGCGAGGAGGCCGGCTTGCCGGTGCTCGGCATGCTGCGCAACACGCAGAACTATGTGCAGCTCGCCGCGCACGGCCTCACGCTGTGGGACGTGGCGCCGGGACGCGTTGAGCGCGATCTGCCGCAGTGGGAGGGCATTACGGCCTTCGTCGCGAAGTGATCGTCTGCGCGGCGGTTAATGCGCCGGCGCGACGACAATGACCAAGGGGCCCGCAGGCCCCTTGGTCATTCGACACTTGTCGTAGGCGTTGACGCGCGGCCTTACTTGGCCGCTTGCGCCGCCTCGAAGGCGCGTGTCTCTTCCCACGCTTGCAGCGGCACGTGATCGCGTTCGCCCTTCTGCACGTTCTTCTCGTCGACGAACACCAGCTTGGGCTTGAACCCGGCCAGTACTTCCTTTTCCTCGACCTGTGCGTACGACACGATGATGACGACGTCGCCCAGTTGCGCGC
Source organism: Pandoraea sp. B-6 (assembly GCF_000282835.1). Classification (NCBI taxonomy): domain Bacteria; kingdom Pseudomonadati; phylum Pseudomonadota; class Betaproteobacteria; order Burkholderiales; family Burkholderiaceae; genus Pandoraea; species Pandoraea sp. B-6. The sequence goes on from NZ_KB290550.1 coordinate 17,816, forward strand.
GGCGGGCCGCGGCGCCATTGAGCGAGATCATGCCGCTACCGCGCTCGCCGCGAATGGCATAGGTCGTGAAGCGTTCGCCGTTGTTGACGTTGAAGATGTCGATTTGCTCATTTTCGACAAGGCCCGAGGCTTCGAGCAGATTCTCGTCGATCGCACACGAGCCTTCGTAATGCAATTCGCAATGCGTCACGGTGGCGCGGTGGATCTTCGACTTGAGCATGGTGCGGTACATGGCTTGCCTCTAGTATTACGGTGTCGCGCGAGCGGCGCGACGAAAGATGCGCGTGCAACCGGCACGCGCGGCTTGCGTCGGGAGCACACGGCAACGGTCGTTCGACCGTATGCGGCGTGCCCGGCGCTCAGATTTCGAGATTGTCGATCAGTCGTGTCGCGCCGAGCTTGGCGGCCGCAAGCACCACCAGGCTCTCGGCCGGTGCGGCGCCAGGGGCCGGCACGCGCAGGTTGGCGCGTTGGCGAATCGCCACGTAATCCGGCTTCCAGCCGCGCTCGGTCAGCGTTTGCATGGCTGCGGCTTCGAGCGCCGCATAGTCGGTTTTGCCCCCGTTGACGTCGTCGCGGACCTGGCCCAGCAGACGATAGAGCTGCGGCGCTTCCGCTCGCTCGGCGTCCGACAGGTAGCGGTTGCGCGAGGACAGCGCCAGGCCGTCGTCGGCACGCACGGTCTCGGCGGCGATGATTTCGATGGGCAGCGCGAACTGACGACACATGCTGCGCACGATCATCAGTTGCTGGTAATCTTTCTTGCCGAACACGGCCACGCGCGGCTGCACGCACGAGAAGAGCTTGGTGACGACCGTACACACGCCCTTGAAGAAGCCCGGGCGGAACTCGCCTTCGAGAATGTCGCCCAGATCGTGCGGCGGCTCGACGCGGTATTCCTGCGGCTCCGGATACATCTCCCTTTCGTCCGGCGAGAACAGCACGTAGACGTTCTCGCGCGTGAGCTTCTCGACGTCGTCCGCCATGGTGCGGGGATACTTGTCGAAGTCTTCGTTCGGTCCGAATTGCAGGCGGTTCACGAAGATGCTGGCAACGACCGGGTCGCCGTGCTGGCGCGCCAGCCGCATGAGCGACAGATGCCCGTCATGCAGATTGCCCATCGTGGGCACGAAGGCGACGCGATTCTGTCCGCGCAGTTGGTCGCGCAGTTCATGAATCGAAGGGATGACTTTCATTGAGGTTCCGTGCGTGGCGTACGTGTGTGTTACGTCCAGGCGTGGCGCGTGCCTTGTCTGGCAAGGGCGTGGCCGCCAAAACGTCCGGGCGATTGTAGAGGAAATCTCAATGGGCGTGCGCAAAACCGCGCTGGCATGGCGGACTCGCGCCGCCCCGAGTTTTCCTGGGCGCTTCGTTGGGCGCTCAGTTGGGCGAGTAGGTCAGGCGGACATAGATCGGCGCAAACGGCTCGGCCTGGGTGATCTCCAGCAACGACTCGCGCGAGAGTTCGAGCATGGCGATGAAGTTGACCACCACGACCGGCACGCCGCGCGTGACGTCGAACAGTTCGGTGAACTCCATGAAGCGTGCGCCTTGCAAGCGTCGCAGAATCTGGCTCATGTGCTCGCGCACGGACAACTCTTCACGCGAGATCTTGTGATGCTGCACGAGCTTGGCCCGGCGCAGCACTTCGGCCCACGCGGCGCGCAGGTCCTCGGCGTCGACATCGGGGAAGCGCGGCTGCAGGCTTTGCTCGATATAGACCTGCGAGCGCAGAAAGTCGCGGCCGAGCACCGGCAGCGTGTCAAGCTTCTGCGCGGCGAGCTTCATCTGTTCATACTCGAGCAGCCTGCGCACGAGTTCCGCGCGCGGGTCCTCGGCGTCTTCACCGGTGTCGGCCTTCTTGACCGGCAGCAGCATGCGCGACTTGATCTCGATGAGCATCGCGGCCATGAGCAGATACTCGGACGCGAGCTCGAGATTGGTCCGGCGGATCTGGTCGACGTAGAGCAGGTACTGCTTCGTGACCTGCGCCATCGGGATGTCGAGCACGTTGAAGTTCTGCTTGCGGATCAGATACAGCAACAAGTCGAGCGGGCCTTCGAAAGCTTCGAGGAAGATCTCGAGCGCGTCCGGCGGGATATACAGATCGTTCGGCAGGGCGAAGAGCGGCTCGCCATACAGGCGCGCACGCGCCACGCCGTCGACCGTGTCGGGCGTGGAGTCCTGTCCGCTGTGCGGCGCGGGCAGCTCCGTCGCCGCGCTGCCGGCCGGGCGCGGCTGGGGCAATGCTGGCCCCGGCGCGTCCGGGGCTTCCGGTCGGTCCGAGATCTCCGGCGCGTACGATGCCTCTGACGCCGTCGCATTGACGTGCGCCGACGCCGGCGCGACGTCGGGGATCGGCTCGGGCGGGTACGACGGATCGTCGGGCGGACTCGGATTCAAGACGGGACTCGGCCGGGCGGCGGCGACTTACTCGCCCTGATAGACGTAGGGCTGCTGGGCCACGCGCGACTGCTGGGCCTGGCGGCGCTCATCCAGATCGATCGGCTGCTTGTCCCACAGCAGGGCGCGACCTTGACGTTGTTCGGCTTCCAGCGTCGGCTTCTCGGTCTTCAGTTGCTTGATGAATTGGGTGATGTCGGATTCGTACATGGTCGATTGCTCGAAAAATAGGCAGCAGCGGCGCCATCGGGACGGCGCCAATCGACGCAGATTCTACCGCAAACCCGTCCCCGGCCCACCGTTTTGGCTGTTTTGGGCCAAGCGGGTGAACGGGGGGAAGGGTTATGGTCAAATACGTCTCATATACGCCTTACATGCGCATCGCCCGCGCCAATGCTGTGCCATGCTTGCACCCAGGGTGCGATTGAGCGCCATTGACCGCATGCCGCACGACCGGCCGCAACATTCAACACGCCAAGGAAGGTTTTGACCGTCTCGCAGATCCCACCCGGTTTCGACGTTTGCCGTCGCCCAGTCGTGCCCCCTTTGCGCACGCTACCGGCCATGCTGATCACGCTGGCCGGCTTGATATTGGGCCTGGGAACGACCGGTGCGGCGCAAGCCGACTATCGCGTTCGTGTCGACGCCCCCAACGGCCTGGCCAAGCTCCTGACGGACAACCTCGATCTCGTGCGCTACGCCGCGCGCGACGACATTGGCGAGGCCCAGTTCGAACATCTGATCGCGACCGTGGGCGAGCAGGTGCAGGAACTCACGTCGACGGAAGGCTATTTCTCGCCCGTCACGCATGTGGACGTGGCCACCATCAACGGCAAGCGCGACGTTCATGTCGCAGTGGCTTCCGGCCCGCGCACGCATATCAAGAACGTCGATCTCACGTTCACCGGCCCGGTGGTCGAGCAAGATCCACAGCGTGTCGCGCAGTTGCGCAATGCCTGGGCGTTGCCGGTGGATGCGCCGTTCCGTCAGGCCGACTGGGACAAGGCCAAGGACGACACCCTGTTCCAACTGGGGCAGAAGCGCTATCACGCGGCGAAAATGGCCTTCGCGCGCGCCGTGGTCGATGCCGATAACGACGCCGCGTCGCTCGTCGCGACGTACGAGAGCGGTCCGCCCTTCACCCTCGGTCCGCTCATCATCTCCGGTACGCGGCGCTATCCGGCGCAGATCATCCGCAACGTCAATCCGCTGACCGAGGGCGAGCCGTTCGACGCCGAGCGCTTGCGGGAACTGCAGCGTCAGATTCAGGCCACGCCATACTTCTCGAACGTCATCATCTCGGTGACGGAGGACCCGGCGCGTGCCGAAAACGCACCGGTCGAAGTCAAGGTGCGCGAATTCCCCACGCAGCGCGTGCGAAGCGGGGTCGGCTATACGACCGATACCGGCGCGAGCGTCAACGGGCGTTATTCGTACTACAACCTGTTCGGCCGCGCGTGGACGTTCGACACGCAGGCGCGTCTGGAACAGTATCGACAGGGCGGGTATGCCGAAATCGCCATGCCGCCCGACACCAGCGCGTACACCAACAGCCTCCGCGGATCGTTCGAGCGCACGTATCTGAATGGTCTCGATCAACGCTCGACCCAGATCGGCATCAAGCGCGCTCGCTCGCGCGATCGCTACGACTGGGCCTATACGCTCGACTTTTACCGCGCGGACGAACGTCCCGACGGCGGCCAGCCTTTCCTCAACAAGGCGCTCGTGGCGGCGTTTTCGTGGAACCGTCGCGATGTCGACGACTTGATCTTTCCGCGCCAGGGCAACATTGTGAACACGCAGATCGGCGTCGCGGCGAAGCCGGTCCTCACCGATCAGAGTTTTGGGCGTCTCTATGGCCGTATCCGTCAGTACTTTCCCGTGGGCCAACGTGACATCGTGATCGCGCGCCTGGAGCTTGGCGCCGTGCTCACCAATGGCAACAGCAACCGGATTCCGTCGTCGCTGCTGTTCTTCGCGGGCGGCACGTCGTCGATTCGCGGGTACACGTATCAGAGCATTGGCCGTCAGCAGAACGGCACCACGTTCCCCACGAAGTACCTCGGCACGGCAAGTCTCGAATATCAGCGCTGGGTCACGCGTGACTGGGGCGGGGCCGTGTTCTGGGACGTCGGCACGGCCACCGACGACTATCGCCATCCCACGCCGCTGTATCACGGCGTGGGGGTCGGTGTGCGCTGGCGCAGCCCGGTCGGGCCGGTGAACCTCGATCTGGGCTACGGCGTGCGCAACAAGCAGTTCCGTCCGGCCATCTCGTTGGGGGTGGCTTTCTGATGACGATGCCACTCGATACCTCACCGCCGCCGTCTCGATCCGAGCCGCCGCCAACGCCACCAACGCCGCCTGCGCATCACTGGCGATGGGGGCGAGCGCTGGCGGGCGTCGTACTCGCGGTCCTGCTCATCGTCGCGTTGGTCATTGGCGCGCTGCTCTGGGCGATGTCGAGCGAGCGCGGCAGCCGCTGGCTGTGGCAGACGGCCGTGTCGACGCTCGGCGGCAAACTCTCGGGGGAATGGCGCAGCGGAAGCTTCGCGCACGGCTTCACCGTGAACAACCTGCGCTATCTCGACGGTGCAACGCGCATCACCGTGAGCCGACTCGAAAGCCGTTGGGACTTGCGCTTGCGCCCGCTGCATTTCACCGTCGACAAGTTGCAGGCGGGGGATGTCGAGATGGCGTTTGCGCCATCGCCACCGTCGACCACGCCCGCGACGATGCCCTCGAGCCTGCGTCTGCCGCTCGGCCTCACGTTGAACGACGTGCGCGTGGCGAAGCTCACGCTGCATTCGCCTGCGCTGGTGCTGGAAGACGTTCGCGTCGCCGCGCGCAGCGACGGCACGCAACACACGATTCAGGTCGAACATCTCGGCACGCCCTACGGCGAGGTGCGGGCGAATGTGCAGTTGAACGGCCGGCGTCCGTTCGCGCTGGGCGGCAACGTCGGCTTGCAAGCGAAGGCGGGCGATATTCCGGTCGCCCTGCAGGCCGACCTGTCCGGCTCGCTCGACGCGCTCGTCGTCGACTTGACGGCGACCGGAAAGACGCTGAACGGTACGGCGCACATTGCCGCGTCGCCGTTCAGCGCCGTGCCGCTCTCGCGCGCGCAGGTGTCGCTCGATCACCTCGATCCGCGCGACTTCGATCCCACGGCGCCGCAGGCGGATCTCGCGGTGCAGGCCGATTTGCGACCGGCGCCGGGGGCCAAAACATTCCGCGTGCTGGGGCCGGTGTCCGTGACGAACGCCAAGCCAGGGGCCATCGATGCCGGCGGGCTGCCGGTCGAAAGCCTGCGCACGCAGGTGCTGCTCGATGCGACGCATCAGGCGCTGACCGATATCGAGCTGAAGCTTGTGGGGGGCGGCCGGCTCACCGGCAGTGGCGAGCTGCGTCGGGAAAGGGGGGGCGTGTCGGTGGCGGCGACAACGGCGCCTGTCGCGTCGGCGGCAAATGGGGCGAATGCGGCCAGCGCCGCAAAGGCGGCGCCGCCGACGTCGCCGGATGCCGAGGCGACCGTCGGCGGCTTCGCTTTGACGATGCGCGATCTCGATCTGCGCGCGTTGTACCGCAAGCTGCCTGCGACGACGCTCGGCGGGCCGCTCGACATCAAGCTCGACGCCACCGGGCAACAAATCGTCCTCGAT
>NZ_KB290550.1:23901-24317 GCF_000282835.1 Pandoraea sp. B-6
CGGTCTCGATGCTAAGGGCACCACCGTCAACGCGCTCTCGCTGGAGGCCGGCGATCGCAAGGTTGCGGCCACCGGCGTTCTCGAAAACGACGACGCGGGCGCCTATCGGACCCAGATCAAGCTCACGCGCTTCGATCCCGCCGACTGGTACGACCTTTACGGCCCGCAAAAACGGGGTGCCAAGCCACCGGCGGCGAGCGTCACGGGGCAGGTCGATGCGCAGGGGGCGCTGCGTCCGGCGTTCGGACTCGCGCTCAAGTTTGCATTGCAGGACAGCGTCTACGCCGACTTGCCGATGAGCGGGTCGGGCACGGTGAGGCTGGCGGGCACGCGCCTGCTGCCCAGTGACGCCAACCTGCTCGTGGCAGGCAATCAGGTGCAACTGCGCGGCAGCTTCGGCACCGCGGGCGACAAGA